>JAGBGB010000329.1 GCA_017936205.1 Oscillospiraceae bacterium | reverse complement strand
TCTTTTCGGTCAGGAATGCCATGAGGGCATCGCAATCCTCGCAGACGGTCTCGTCAGCGATCAGGTCGGTGAAATTCTCAATGCCGTAGAGCTCCTTGGCGGTTTGGTTCAGACGGGCTCCTACATCGTCCTTCAGCTCCTTGGGCATCCATACGATGCGTTCAATACCGCCTTCCGCTGCAATGAACTTCTTGGAGGCAATGAAGTGTCTGCCGTGACCCATGTAGCCGGGGGTCTGAACACCGCCGCCGGTACAGGAGGCAAGCTCGCCAAAGCTCATGCCTACAGGAGTCATGCCCTTGTATTCACGGTTGACAACGATGAAGCCATTGGAAACGGGCTCGATGCCACAGATACATTCGAAACAGCCGCAGGAGGTCATAGGATCTTCCAAGATGGAATAGAGGGTAACGGATTCTACTGCGCCGTGAGTAGCTTCCTTCACCATCTTGTCGACGCTCTCGTATCTGCCGGTACGCTCGTCTAAGCAGCCTTCCTTGAAGATGGGCTGGCAGGGACCCTGAGGATTGAGCTCATTGGTTGCCTTGGCATCCAGCCAGGAAACCGCACCGCAGAGGCCCAGTCGTTCGGGAGTGACCACACAGCAGTGAGCAGGGGCGAAGGACTGGCACAGGATACAGGTATAATAGCGATCCACAGCCTCGTCGGTCATGGAAGCCAAACGGTCGTCACGGGCAGCATAGCGAGGCATAGCCACCTCATCACGGAAGGCAACCGCCTGTTCCTCGTCGGTGATCAGAGTGATCTGGCACTTATCCACAACAGCCTCGAACTCGTCCATGATCATGTGGTAGAGAACCTCAGCGAAATCCTTCAGCTTCAAGCCCTTCTCTACAGCGGCATTGCTGACACGGATACGAACCTGATTTCTCTGACCGGTGTGCATAACACCTTCCATATAGTTATACCAGGTGTGGATCTTTCTCTCAATAACGGATTCGAAGTCTGCCTGCATCTTTGCGCCGCTGACCTCGATTTTGGTAGCCATAGCAAGATTTTTGCTTGCTCCGTCCAGATCTTCGCCGATAATGGTGATCTTATGATCCTCTACCTCGTCAGCCATCATGACCAGCTCGGCAGTGGCATTCTTGCCGGACCAGAACTCCTTCGCCATATCCGCCTTACGGATGATCTCACCCTCGAAGGCGGCGGCAAAGGCTACGGGAATGGGCAGCTCCTTGACCTTGATCTTAATGTTCCGCAGCTCCAGAGAACGCTTGACAGTCAAAGCATGGTCACAGACAGATTCCAGAGCGCCGGGAACCTGATTCTCGCCCAGATCAATGTCTACCACTACAGGGAAGCCTAAAGCGATGGCACCTGCACCGGCAGAAACCACTACATTGTCAATGGCACCGAAGGTGTTGACGAAGGCAGGAACTCTTTCCTTGGTATACTTCAAAAGCCCAGCCAGATCACCGGGCTGCACTGCCCCGAAGATCAGGGCTGCACGGACTGCTACGGTCACAACATGGATCACGGAGGTCACGCCATGTCCCAGAGGAACTACACGGTATTCCAGACCCATCTTTACATCCTGCTGAGCGCACTGGTCGATAACATTACCTACCAAGAAGGTCATAATGCCCTTGCTCTGGTAATCCTTGACCACGGCGGCTACATCCTCAGCCTTCTCAGCCTGACCGAGAACAACGGCAACACCGGGGATATCCCCTGTAACCAGAGGCACACCCAGAGAACGAATAATGGGATCGGGAACGAAGCCGATGCCGGTATCATTCTCATAGGGATTTGCACCGTTGACATAGCCAAGACCTTCCAGAATCTCAGCACCCACAGCGGTGGCAAGACCTGCGTTCAGGGCAGCGCCCAGATCCTCCTGATCGGTGATCAGGCTCTTGAGCACCCCAACACAAGCAGGCAAGTCCCCTAACTTGGAGACCTTTACGCCGGTTGCGGCATAAATGGTGGGGAAATAGTAGGCAGTATCCGGGAAAGCAATGGGCTGATC
>JAGBGB010000328.1 GCA_017936205.1 Oscillospiraceae bacterium | reverse complement strand
TGGTGCGACAAATCGGAATTTACAGCTCTGTTTGGTCTTGCGACATTCCGCAAGAAAACACCGTAGGGAACGGCCTGTGTAACCTTCCTGATGGTTTCCATATGGCATCATTCGCCGATTACCGGACATTTTCCGCAATGCCGTTCCGGAAGGCTTCCATATGGTAAAATTCGCCGATTACAGGACATTTTCCGTGATGGTGGTGCACGGAACGGCACACAGGCCGTTCCCTACGGTGTCGTACGACAGCCCTTGCGATAAATCGGAATTTGAAGATCAATGCAATAAAGGAGCCTGCTCTATGGTTTGAACAGGCTCCTTTGTTTGGTTTGGATGTTTAATTGAGCACCTGATAGCCTGCTTCGATGACTGCTTTCTTGCAGGTGTCGAAGTCGGCGGTGCCGCTGACGGTGGCGGTCTTGCCCTCTAAATTGACGATTACACTTTCTACACCGGGGATGGCTTGCAGAACCTTCTCTACACGAGCCTTACAGTGGGGGCACATCATGCCTTCGATCTTCAGTTCCATGAATATAGCTCCTTTCTTGTATTTTATGTAAATAAATCTTATCACAAATGATTTTCAATTGCAATCCCTCTTTTCTAATCTTTCTTTTTATGGTAAAATAGAGAATCATACGATGATATGAGACCATTGCGCGCTGTAAGGAGGCTGTTATGAAACGATATCTGGAATCCTGTATTTCTGTGGGAGCGGATGGCTTGCTGCCCCGTACCGGTTTAGCCCCTAAGGAGAGTGCACCTTATGTACTGATGCCCGGTGATCCGGGGCGGAGCAAGAGGATCTCTACTTTTTTCCGTGATGCGGAGTTTACTGCCCATCGTGGAACCTTTGCCACTTACACAGGTCATACAGATAATGGTACTCCCATTGCAGTGACCAGCAGCGGTATGGGTGCGTCCTGTGTGGCTGCCGCCTTGGAGGAGCTGGCAGATGCAGGAGCTAAGGCAGTGATCCGTGTGGGAACCTGCGGGGGAGTGCAGCCGGAGCTTGTATCCGGGCAGATCGTCATTGCTTCCGGCTGTGTCCGTGGGGAAGGGGCAAGCTACGAGCTGGTGCCCGAAGAATTCCCGGCTGTAGCAGATCCCTTTGTGGTTTCTGCCCTGATGCAGGCTGCAGAGGAGATGGGGGAGCCTGTGGTTGTAGGACTGTACCGCAGTCATGATGCCTTCTATATGGAGTCTAAGGCGGCTCATCCCGGTTTGCGAGATCGGATGCAGCAGTGGATCGACTCCGGTGTACAGGTGGTGGAGAATGAAAGCGGAACCCTGTTCCCTTATGGTCATCTCTTAGGCTTACAGACCGGCTGTGTGTGCGTGCTTGCTGCATCTATGTTTGGACAAGGGGGCAAGCATGCCGCCAATCCCTACGGGGATCCGTCGGATCCTGATTTTATGCCCCGCCGCATTGAACGGGCAGCCCGTATTGCCATCAGAGCAGCTGAGATCTTAGAGGAGGGCTTTTAATATGGCATTTCAGAGTGTAAAGCTGACCCATGCCAATGGGAAAATGTACCACTTGGGAATTACGGAAGAACAAATCGCCAAGAAGGTGATCCTGATCCCCGACCCTCAGCAGGTTCCTCTGTATGCAGCCTTTCTGGATGAGGCAAGGAAGGTGGGGGAGCATCGGGAATATGTGACCTATACCGGGAGCTTCGAGGGCAAGCCCCTGAGTATTATGAGCTGCGGCTTCGGCTGTATGCCTATTGCCATTGCAGTGGAGGAGCTGAATCACCTTGGGGTCAAGGAGCTCCTGAAGATCGACTGCTGTCCTGCCATCGGAACGGAGCTGAAGCCCGGGGAGCTCTGCGCAGCCTCCGGTGCTGTCCGTGGAGAATATGCCAGTCGGGAGTATGTCCATGTGTCCTACCCTGCGGTGACGGATATGAGCCTAATGCGGCGATTGCTGAAGCAGGGGATCAAGAAGATCGGCTTGTTCCGCAGCCATGATGTCCGCTCTCTGGAAACTCCTGCAACTGTCCAAGGTCGGCAGCGGATCGCTCGCTGGGCAGAGCTGGGAGTACAGGTCCTGGATGGAGAAACCAGTGCTATGCTGGTCATTGCATCTGTCCTAAAGCTGAAGGCAGCCTCCCTTGCTCTCGTTGAGGAAAATTATACTACTGCAGACTCTGCACCCCTGCAGGAAGAGGGAAAGAAACGACTGTTCCAAGCAGCTGCAAGAGCACTGCTGTGTGAATAAGAAAGATGTTGGCTTATGGAAAATACCTTACTACTGAAGCAGGTTCTGCTCCCGCACTTTGACACCCTGACTACAGAGGTGGCAGATGTTTATATTGAAAACGGTCGTTTTGCACAGATCGCCCCTTCCATTGACCGTCCCTGCAAAACGGTAGATGCAAAGGGACAGCTTATCCTCCCCGGCATGGCAGACATTCATACCCATATGGTTCAGAGCCTGACCAAGGGACCTCTGGATGACCTGAATATTACGGACTGGTTGGGAAAAATGCTCCGTATCCAGTGGTCTCTCAACGAAGAAGAATGGTATTACGGTGTGCTTCTGGGCTGTTTGCAGAGCCTCCGTTATGGCGTCACTGCCATTAACGAAATGACCTACTTCCCCCATATTGAGGCAGTGGTACAGGCCTATGAGGATGCGGGGATCCGTGCTACCTTCGGCATTGGTGCAACGGACATTGCAGAGAATGACCAGGTCAAGGTCATTGGTGTTGAGGAATGCCTGCGGCAAGCAGAGCTGCTCTATGACCGCTGGCACGGAAAGGGCTTATTGCGGACTGCGGCTGTTCCCCAGGGCAGACCGGCCTGCACCCCGGAGCTGATGGTGGCTCTGAAGGAGTTCGCCAGAGAACGGGGCTTGGTTTACCACACCCATCTGGCAGAGGGGAAAATGGAGACCGACCGCATCCGTCAGTGGACAGGAAGGGGAGAGGCTGAGGAACTGGGCTATTTGGGTGTTCTGGACGAGAATACCATTCTGGCACATTCGATTTGGCTGTCCGATGGGGAAATTCAGCTTCTGGCAGATACCCGTGCGGTGGTAGCCCACTGTCCCTCGACCAATATGAAGCTGTCCGACGGTGCTCCTCCAATTGCTCAAATGCGGAAAGCAGGTGTCCGTGTAGGCTTCGGCTGTGACGGAGAGGCATCCAGTGCCAATCGGGATCTGCTGCGAGAGGCTCGTCACGGTAGTTATTTGCAGAAGGTTTTCACTCTGGACGCCACGGTACTCCCTGCAAATGAGTGTTATCAAATGCTAACTTGGGAGGCTATGGAGGCATTAGGCTACAAAGATCTGGGTAAAATTGAAGTGGGTTATCAGGCTGACTTCTCTCTGGTCAAG
>JAGBGB010000327.1 GCA_017936205.1 Oscillospiraceae bacterium | reverse complement strand
GATACAGAGCGTAGTTCTGGAAGACCATTGCGATGTCACGATCCTTGGGGGCTACATCGTTGACCAGACGGTCGCCGATATACAGCTCGCCCTCGGTGATCTCTTCCAGACCTGCGATCATACGCAGGGTGGTGGACTTACCGCAGCCGGAGGGTCCGACGAGAACGATGAATTCATGGTCTGCAACATCCATGCTGAACTGCTGCACTGCAACTACACCCCGATCGGTGATCTGCAGATTGACCTTCTTCTCTTCGGGCTGACCCTTCTTGGGCTTCTTTTTCTTCTCGGTGTTGGGGTAGATCTTCATGATGTTCTTGAGAGTTAAGCTTGCCATGATGCTAAACTTTGATATGCTCGACTCCTCGCAGCATACCTCGCGTTGTGTCTTGCACACACGCATTACGACAGGTCTCCACGCTGCCGCACCGCAAGTTCGCGGAATTCCTCCTTTTTTCTGGCAGTACACACCTATTAGGGTGGAGTAGGATGTGCTCACCATAGTAGTTTAATCATACCATGTTTGTTACAAAAAATCAACAGGAATTTTGAAATACATCTGTCTATTTTTGTGTATTTTTAAAAAAATTTGTAGGATCTGTCAAAAAAGATTCTTGGAAATCGTTGACAAGCACTCATAAATACTATATAATCAATTTAAACCACAAAAGAATTGTGGGGAAATTAAAAGGAGGAATTTTTATGAGCTCTATGAAAAAGTACATTGCGGAATTCATCGGCACCTTCGTGCTGGTGCTTTTCGCCTGTGGCACTGCAGTAGCCGTCGGCTGCTCTTCCGAGATGGGAAGCGGCTATCTGCTGACCGCGCTGGCCTTCGGTCTGGTGATCGTGGCTATGGCATACTCCATCGGCAACATTTCCGGCTGCCACATTAACCCTGCCGTTTCCATCGCTATGCTGGTCAGCGGCAAGCTGTCTGTAAAGGACTTCATCGGCTATGTGGTCGCGCAGGTCGCAGGTGCCATTGCAGGCGCTGCAGTGCTCCTGCCCATTTTCGGTGCTGACTGCGGCTTCGGTGCCAACGCTCTGTATCAGGACAACATCGGTCTGTCCATCCTCATCGAAGTCATCCTGACCTTCGTCTTCGTCATTGCCATTCTGGGCGTGACCTCCAAGACCGAGAACGGTGCAGTTGCAGGTCTGGTCATCGGTCTGACCCTGACTCTGGTGCACATTCTGGGCATCGCCCTCACCGGCACCTCCGTCAACCCCGCTCGCAGCATCGGCTCCGCTGTCTTCGCAGGCGGTGCAGCTCTGAGCAATGTTTGGGTCTTCATCGTAGCTCCTCTGGCAGGCGGTGTTCTGGCTGCTCTTGTCTACAAGTTCCTGACAAGCGAGAAGAAGCAGTGAACTCCCCAATTCCATAACAAAATCTTACTCCCTGTCCCACATGATCATATCATGTGGGACAGTTCTTGTTTTGTCCTCCTTTCTGTGAGCCTTTTCCGATTTTTGCAAACAATTACCTATGTTCTTTGTTGAATTCACCAATAGATTATGGTAAAATGAGGGTATAAACACACTAAAAAAGGAGATGCCAACATGAAAAGCACGCTTCGAAAAACCTTATCCCTTCTCATGGCAGCGGTGATCCTGATCGGACTCCTGTTCATGACCCCCGTTCGCACAGAGGTAGAGGCAGCAAACCTGGCAAGCTACATCTACCAGCTGCCTCCCAGGCTCACCAATGCCTCCGGGAAATACCGTCAGAATATGTCCTACATCATTAAGACCCGTAACGGCAAGATCATCGTCATCGATGGTGGCTACGCAGATGAGCACGCAGACTCTGCCTACCTGCTCTCTCAGCTCAAATCCATTACCGGGAAGTCTGTTCCCAATGTAGACGCATGGCTCTTCTCCCATCTCCACGAGGACCACACGGGAGCCTTTGCGGATCTGGTGGCAAATTATTCCGGACAGTTTACCGTGTCTAAGGTGTATTACCGCTTCCCCACAGATGCGGAGATCGATAAATACTGTCCCGAATCCAGTCGCACCGCCCACAAGAACTTGGTTGCCGCCTTCAAGAATCATGTCAAGCTGGCTAAGCAGGCAAACGGAACCCCCACAGAGACCGTAACCGTCACCTCCCGCTTTGACAATCGCTGTCTGGGCACCTTTGATATTGACACCGTACACTTCGATGTTCTTATGACCTGCGAGGATGTTTTCTGGGGTGCCGACAATATTACCACCAAGTATTCCGGCAATCTTTCCAACAACGGTAAGGCCTACAGCTCCCAGACCATCAAGCAGCTGGTGGAGGCTGACTTCGGCAATAATACCACCACGATCTTCCGCATGACCGTAGGCGGAAAAACTACGATCTTCCTGGGAGATGCCGCAGAGCCCGAAGGACTGGTCATGAGGTACTTCCACGACAAGAATGCTGCAAATCCCGGCAGCTACTTCTCCCTGAAATCCGACATTGTCCAGATGGCACACCATGGACAGAACGGCGTTCCCAAGAGCGTGTATACCGCCATTGACCCGGACATTGCCCTCTGGCCCGCACCGGACTGGCTCTATAACGCAAGCAGCTCCAGTACCCTTACCACCTATTACACCAGACAGTGGATGAGTGCCTTGGGCGTTACCAATTATGTCGCAAAGGACGGCTTGAAGACCGTCAGCTTCCCCGACCTGCGAACAGAGGCTCAGCCTGCCATTTCTGCAGAAATGAAGCCCATTGTCTTCGATGCGACCTACTATGCAAACCGCTACCCTGATGTCAAAAATGCCTTCGGCTCCGACGAAGCCAAGCTCTATGCCCACTTCCTGAAGTACGGTATTGAGGAGGGTCGTTGTGCCAGCCCCTATTTCGATGTCAAGTACTACACCACCCAGAACTCCCTGAAGATGCTGGAGTATTGCAGAGGAAATTACGAAAGAGCGCTGGACCACTTCCTGAAATACGCCTACTTAGAAGACGAGTATGCTTCCGCCGGAAAGAAGCTGTCTCCCACCTTTGATTGCAAATACTATAAGAACAAGTACCCGGAGCTTGCAAATCTGGGCATTAAAACAGAATTCGACCTGCTGAAATACTATATTTCCACAGGGAAGAGTCTGGGCCATGTGACCGCCGCCGAGGTAAGCAGTGACGGAACGGTTTATCATCCTGTGGCGAATATGACTGCAGTGGCACCTACCTGTACCGTCGAAGGCAAGACCGCCGGGAAGATCTGCTCCTCCTGCAACAAGGTTTTTGTCGCACAACAAGCCATCCCCGCAACAGGACACAGCTACACCTATACCAAGCTCAATGCCCTTACTCACACCGTCGGCTGCAAAAACTGCAGCTACTCCGCACAGGCTGCCCACAGCTACACTGACGGCAGCTGTATCTGTGGAGAAGCCGAGATCAAGGAGCCCATTTTAGACAGCAGCTTAGTGATCAATCACACCCTGAATCTTGCCAGTGATATTTCCGTGAACTTCGCAGTGAACCGCTCTGTACTGGAAGATTTTGATGCAGATTCCCTCTATCTGCAGGTCAGCCTCCCTGAATATGAGGGCAATGTACAAGTCGGAACCACCATCTGTACCCTGAAGCCGGTTCTAAACGGCGACTATTATTACTTCACCTTAGACGGCATGACCGCCGTCCAGATGAACAATGAGCTTCAGGCAGTGCTCCACGGAACCAAGGGCGGTCAGCCCTATTACTCCCCCACGGATGTTTACAGCATTGCAAAATATGCCTATTCTCAGCTGAACAAGGATGGAGCTCTCCCCACTCTGAAAACCCTCTGCGCAGACCTTCTCCGCTATGGCTCCGCAGCCCAGAGCTTCAAGGTCTACCGCACAGACGCTCCTGCTGATGCAGCCATGACCGCAACACACAGAAGCTGGCTCAGCAATGCAGAGGCTGTGACCTTCGGCAACAACAACCGCATTCTCGACGATCTGTCTGAGCCTTCCGTTACATGGGTCGGAAAATCCCTGAATCTGGAATCTAAGGTCACGCTGAAGTTTGTCTTCTCCACCGCCAATTATCGTGGCAGCTTGTCAGATCTGAACCTGCGAGTCAGCTTCACAGACATTCACGGTGCTTCCAAAACCACTGTGGTATCTCAGGCAGAAGCTTACGGTACTGCTGCACAGCAGTATGCCTTCTCCTTCGACGGTCTGCTGGCAGCAGAGCTGAGAAGTGTGGTTTCCGCACAGATCTATGAAGGGAACACCCCCGTTTCTCCCACCCTGCAGTACAGCGCCGACACCTACGGCAACAACAAGGTCGGTGCCCTCGGCACTCTTTGCAGAGCCCTCTTTGCCTACTCCGACAGCGCAAAGGCATACTTCAATTAACAGAAAGGAGTTTTTATTTCATGAAACATTGCAAAACTTGGGTCCTTCGGCTGGCGGTGCTTGTGCTGCTTCTGAGCCTGATGCTCCCCCTCCTTCCCAAGGGTCAGGCAGCCTCACTCTATACGGTGAAGTCCACCTCCTCCAAAACCCTCGCCCCCGGCATCACTCAGAAGATCCATACCGCCTCCTACGGAGACGGCACTGCCAATGTAAAGTATTATGTAGCAACTGCAGACATTACCCGCAGTGATGTCATGGTCCTCAACGGCTATAAGGATAACAATCCCAAATTCGGAGCCTGTAACTCCGTCACCGTGGATCAGCAGATCTTGGCTTCTGACAAAGCCCATCAGGATCCCAACAACCCCAGCTACATTGAGAACTATCGTGTCGTTGCAGGCTGCAACGGCGGATTCTTCAACATCCCCAGCATTTCCGGCATCCCCAACTACATGGGTGCTCATATTATGGAGGGTGTTCAGTATTGGACCTACGACGGCCGTCCCTTTATGGCGATCCTGAAGGACGGAACCGCTGTAGTCGGTGCAGGCACCTCTGACTGGAACAAATACCGTGAGCATATGCAGGAAGCCATTAGCGGCAATGTGCTTCTTGTCAACAAGGGTAAGAACAACACGGGAAATGTGGATGAGGACAAGGCCTTCGTCGGACAGGAGAGCAGCAAGTTAGGTACAGGTCGTCATCCCCGTACCTGCTGTGGCGTTACCCAGGATGGTAAGGTGGTCATGATCGTCGTGGATGCTCAGACCACAGGCTCCTCCAGCGTTCGCGGCGGTGCAACCCTGAACGAGGTCGCCCAAATGCTCATTGATGCGGGCTGCTACTATGCCATCAACATGGACGGCGGCGGCTCCAGCACCTATCTGACCAAGGAAGAGGGAACCACAACCCCCACCCTGATCAACAAGCCCTCCGACGGCAGTATGCGTGCCATTTGCGGCTCTCTGCTGTTTGCTTCTACTGCTCCGCAGGATCATCTTTCCTTTGAGTTTGACGGCACGGGCTCTCAGCGCTATGCTCGCAAGCAGTATGCCAGACGGAACTATGACCTCGCCAATTACTGGGCAACAGGTCTGGCAGGTTCCTTAACCCTGAAGAACTATGCCGTTGAGATGGACAATACCGCAGGTACCATGACCATCAATCTCAATGACCGAGGAGACACCGGTCATTCCACCTACCTAGCTCCCGGTGCCAAGGACGGTACCTTCAACGATGCAGAGGCAACCACCTCCACCGCCTTTACCTACGATCCCTCCAACGCAGAGGTTTTCCGCGTGCGGCTAAAGTTTAACAATGCAACTCGCTACAGCTCTACGAACACCCCCTTTGTAGGTCTCAGCTATCTCCCCGGTGACACTCGCACATGGTCCGGCGTGGTTCTGAAAGCCAATATTTCCGATGAATACATCGACGGTGGCTCCAAGGAGGGGCAATATGTGACCTTAGAGGTAGATCTGAGCAATCACAAGATCCGTAACTGCCCCTCTCTGGTCAGTATGATGATCCAGATCGGCTATCTGAAGAAGGGCACCTGTACCATTGATTCCATCTACATAGGCCCCAAGTCCGGCAACAAGCTCCACTTCGGCTTCGCTGAAATCGGCACAAATCTCAATGGCTTCAACGACCCTGCCTACGGTCATCTGGACTTCGACAAGGAAGGGCACTGGTACAAGGGTGCGGAACTCGCCTCCTATGATATCAACCACGGTGTTCTCACCATGACTGTGGACGCTTCTCCCAGCAATCCCAACAACGCCTATGTGGAAACCTCCCTGACCAGCAGCAAGTCTGTCCATCCTCTGTTCTATACTCCCAAGGCAGGGGACATTCTCCAGGTTCGTTACAAGGTGGAGAGCTATGATTCTGCTACAAACACCTCTCTGTATGGAGCGGAGCAGAAGCCCACTCTAACCATCTACGGCTATAACGACAGGCAGAATGTGTATAAGAATCCCAGTGCTCTTACCATAGACACCTCTCAGAAGGGCTATGTAGTGAAGGAATGGACGGTTCCTACAGAATGGACGAGCTACGATATGACCAAGCTGCGACTGACCATGCGGTATTTCGTCAATTCCACCATAAAGATCGACTATATTTATGTAGGACCCAGAGCAGAGGCGCCTGCTTACAACAAGTTCTTCATCGGCTTCGACAATACCGATGCAGACAAGGCTCGTTATGAAGGAGTTTCCTACGGTGGAATGAATATGGATGCACCGGGCAACTGGTGTGCCGGGTCGGAGTACAACCTCCCCGTGATTTCCGGCGGTGCCATAAAGGTAACTCCCAGCTCTACCTACACCGGCTATGGCTACATTCATTCCGGCGGCAGCACAAGTGCCTATCCCCTGTACTACAAGCCCAATTCCGAGGACTATATTCAGGTGCGCTTCAAGATCGATAACGGTGTTTCCGCAGACAAGTATGAATCCCAAAAAGGAAACGGTCGTTTCGCATTTTACTACGGAAACAAGACTGTGGGAGCAAGAGCCTCCTATGTATATCACGATTTCAAGGTCGCCGATGTGAGCAACAAGGGCTATGTGATCTTCACCTACAAGCTCAAGGACATGAAAACAAGCGGCACCAATATGACCGCACTGTCCGAGGTCACCTCCATTGCCCCCTGCTTCAACTGGATCTTAGCAGACTCCGGGAAGACCCTCAACATCTACATCGATTATATCTACATAGGACCCCTGGGCACAGTGCCCACTCCCCAATACACCGTTACATTTAAGGATGCAGCCGGGAATACTTTAGCTACCCAGAAGGTTTATAAGGGTTATAGCGCAAGCTACTCCGGCGCCACTCCTACCAAGGCAGCAGATGCCACCAACCACTACACCTTTAAGGGCTGGGACAAGTCGGCAAACAACATTCAGGCCGATACCGTCATTACCGCCCAGTATACTGCCACGGCGCACAGCTTTAGCTACACAAAGGTAAACACCACCGATCATAAAGCAAGCTGCTCCTGTGGCTACAGCAGGAACGAGGCTCACAGCTACAGCTACAAGGCAACCACCAACCCCACCACTTCTGCAACCGGTGTGATCACAGGCACCTGCTCCAAGTGCGCCCAGACCACCACCATTACCCTGCCCAAGCTGAATACCACGGACTACACCAAGACCGTAACAAAGGCTGCCACCTGTACGGCAACCGGCACAGACAGCTACAAGTGGAAGACCACCACTTATGGCAGCTATACCTTCACAGCCGCCACTGCTGCTCTGGGCCACAAGTATAACAGCGGTGTGATCACCACCAAGCCCACCCTGACTGCGAAGGGTGTGAAGACCTTCACCTGTCAGAATGACAGCTCCCACAGCTATACAGAGGCTGTTGAGATGCTTCATAAGGCTCTTTTCTTTGACTTCAGCAACGACGCCGCTGCCAAAACACGGTATAACAACTATGTCTATAACTTTAAGAGCTTTGATCAGGCTGCAGCATGGCGAGGAAGGACCACCGGCTGGCAGGATGGCACAGTGTCTATGGATACGGCTGCAAGCACCATAACTGTAAAGCCCAAGGTTACAGGCTATTCCTCCATCTATGCAGATTCGGTGAATTTTGATCTGAACTACGATCCTGATTACGCAGACTATTTCCAGATGCGATTCAAGGCAACAGGCTTGAGCGGAAGCAGTGGTATCGCAAGTATTCATTTCTATTACAAAACCGACACTACCCATGTAGTTGGAGATTCGGTTTCCTTTGAGGCAAACTATTTCAAGTCCGGGGAATACTACATTGCTACCGGCAAGCTCCAGAATGCCATCCGGGCCTTAGAGGAGGTAAATCGAGTTGTCATTTATATTGCAGGCTTTACCGCCCCTGCAGATTTGAATGCAGCGGTGACCTTCGACTATGCCTATGTCGGTCCCTGGGATACCTTGCCTAATAAGGATGAGCTGTATTTCAACTTTGGCAATACTGCTGCTGACCAAACTCGCTACAATACCCGTGCATACGGCTATACGCAGTTTGACAATGCTACGGCAAAGAACTGGTTCTACAAGACCGACCGCGTATCCAATATCACCATTGATAATACTGCAGGCACCTTGACCATCCAGTCCAATCCCACCTTGGGTACTACCGCCTGGCCGGATGTATACGCTGATACCAATATCGGGCCTACAGGAACCACCTTCCCCCTGAAGTTCCATCCCGAAGGGACAGAGTACTTCCAGATCCGCTTTAAGATGAAGAATTTTAAGGTGGGAGATATGGTGGAGACAGCTGCCAATGGCACCACAAGCACCAAAACCATTGCTCCTTATATGAATCTGCGGTATTTTACTAACAATACCTTCACCTCCTATAGTGCAACGGATAGCTATAGCGGCCATGCAGCCTATATTAATTCCGATAGCTATATGGTAGTCACCCTGCCTCTTCTTGCAGATTTTAAGAACGCAGGGACGATAGATAAGATCCGTGTGTATTTCGGAGGTATCGAAAGCATCTCTACCACGCAGGTGGGACAGCTTACCATTGATTATATTTATATCGGAAAGCTGGCAAATCTGCCCACACCTGCATACACCGTAACCTTCAAGGATGCAGCGGGAAAAACCTTGCAGACCCAGCTGGTCAACAAGGGAGAAAGTGCAAAGTATAGCGGTGCAACCCCCACAAAGGCTTCTGACGGAAGCTATCATTATACCTTCAAGGGCTGGGATAAGGCTCTGACCAATATTCAAGCCGATACCACCATTACGGCAACCTATACAGCCACTGCCCACAGCTACACTTACTCCCAAATAGATCACGCAACCCATAACGCATCCTGCTCCTGCGGATACAGCAAGACAGAAGGCCATAGCCACATCTATACCAAGGTCAACGCACTGATTCATGTGGTTACCTGCAAGAACTGCGATTACTCCGCAGAGATCACCCACAGCTACAAGGACGGCTACTGCATCTGCGGTGAGCCTGAGGTCAAGGAGCCTGTGGAGGAGGCTTCCCTGAAGCTGAACCACAGCTTGAATTTGGCAAGTGATATTTCTGTCAATCTGCTGATTTCCAAGACCCTCTTAGAGGGCTTCGACATGAGCACCGTTTATGTGGAAAGCACGGTAGATCGCTATGAGGGAAATCAACTGACAGGAACAAGCACCATTCGCATAGAGCCTGTGGAGAACGGCAACTACTATTACTTCACTCTGAATGGCTTGACTGCAGTGCAGATGAACGACAGGATCTCCTCTGTGCTCCACGGCACGAAGAAGGGGCAGCCTTATTGCTCCCCTGTGGATGAATACAGCATTGCTGCCTATGCCTATTCCCAGATGAACAACCCGGACAGACCTGAGGCATTAAAGATCCACTGTGCAGATCTGCTCCGCTATGGTGCCAAGGCACAGATCTTCAAGAACTACCGCACAAATGCCCTT
>JAGBGB010000031.1 GCA_017936205.1 Oscillospiraceae bacterium | reverse complement strand
CACCTGCTCGGTGCTCTGCTCATTGCCCTCGTACTCATAGTAGCGGCAATCTACAAAAACCGTGTCCATATCGAAGCCCTCCATGGCGGAGGCGGGGATCAGATAGTTGACAGAAATATCACTTGCCAGATTCAGGGAGTGGTAGAGCTTCCAGTCTTCCTTTTCTGTGAGATGGGTGTTTTCCTTCTTACCGCAAATACAGGAGCCGTCTGTGAAGCTGTGAGCCTGAGTGCTTTCCTTGTTGCAGCGAGTGCAGCGTGCAAGGTGTGTTTCTCCCAGATCGGTGTAGGTCATGGCATGACCCAGACGGGGAATGATGACCTGCTCCGTCAGGATAATGCTGCAGCGGCTGCATTCTGCACCGTCGGACAAGCCGGAATTCAAACAGGTGGCAGCATAGCCGGGGATGGTTTCGGGAGCATGACCAAGGGGCGGAACCTCTACGGGAACGGTGATCACTGCCTGACAGACCGTACAGTAGGAGCCCTCGCTCATTCCTGGCTCTGTACAGCTGGGGGCTACGGCTGCAATGATTCCGGGCGTGTGGGCTGTAGGGGAGAGAACCTCCCGATAGCTGTAGCCGCAGGCACAATGCAGTTCCTTGACTCCTTCTGCAGAACAGGAGGGGGCAGTAAGGATCTGCTCCTCGTAGATATGCCCCTCGCCCTTAAAGGAAGGATAAAGGGTCAGGCTTTCCGTAATGTTATCAAGAGCAGCAGCCTTTCCTGCTTCGTCCACCCAACCTGCGAAGCTGTAATGCTTGTCTTCGTCATAGGTCTTTACGGGAACAGCACCGCCATAGCTGACGCTGCCGCCGGTTGCAACCTTATGCTCCTCTAAGACCGTACCATCCTCTGCACAGAAGGTGACTGTGTTGGCAGTGGGACTCTTGCCCTCGGGGCCGATGTAAATATAATCAATGAGGAATTCCGCAGTTTTTCCGGAAGCATTGGTCATGTATCGGAAATTAGGATGAACCAGATTGATGCAATCGGATTGGAGATATTCCCAATTCGTTAGGGGTGTTTCTAAGGTGAACCAGCCTTGATCTACATAGTCTGCCAGCTTAAAGGGAATGGAGACTCGGGTCCAGGCACGGGAGGTGCCGTCAGACAGTACCAGGGTATTGCTGCGGTCTAAGTCCATGGCGAATTCTACCATGCCGTCCTGGGTGGAGGCAGCTGCATTGCGGATCTGGATCCGTACCTGCAGAATGTCTTCTTGACCGGGAACATAGTGAATTACCCTTGCATTATCCCGATGGCTGCGGATACTGTGGCTTTCATCTGTGTTCCCTGTGGGAACTGCCAAGCACAGGGCGCCGTCCCGAATGGTAGACAGGGGGGAGCCGTTATAGGCAGTCCAGCAGGCAGGCTCGTCAAAGTTCATATAGTTGTAGGTGAAGCTGTTGTAGCGTTCACGGTCTGCCTCGGTATTCTCAAAATCAAAGAACAGATGATCCTCCTGCTTGGGGAAGCTGTCCTCCGGACCGATGTAGATGTAGTCAATGGAGTAAACCGCAGTTCCACCGGATACAGACTTCAAATTGACGAACTGGGGATGTACCAGATTCATAAAGTCAATGTTATTGTACTCCGTGGTGTTCAGGGGGAAGCTAAGGGTCACATAGCCCTTCCCTACTACATCGGAGGCAGAAAAGCTCTGCTCGAAACGGGTATAGGTTTTGCTTACGTCAGGGACATCATTGAGATCATTGGGGCAGTCTACATCCAGACGGAATATTGCAGTGCCGTCTGCAGTCGTGGCTACGGCATTGTCGATCTTGAAGCGTACCTGACAGTAGTCTGTGGGCTTGGTGAAATAGTGCAGGGGGCGGTATGCCCACTGGCCCTTGGAGTTGTTCAGGGGGCGACTGTAAACACCCACGGAGGTGACGGTACCGGAAGCGGGGGAGAAGCTCAGAACACCGCGGGAGATGCTACTTGCGGCAGTATTGGCCTCGTGATCCCAGTTGCTCTTCAGGTCGAAGTTGATACCGCCGTAAACAAAGCTGTGGTATCGCTGCAATGCTACAGGGTCATTGTTGAAGTCGAACATCAAATAGGGGTCGGACTCTCCGCAGACCGTAGGAGCAGTAAGATTGGGGGTGGTGACGGTCTGCAGCAGCTTCTTCGCTGCAGAAGCATTCTCTATCTTGATATCGGTGTAGCCCAGAGTTACGAAGGAAGCACTGTACGTATAGTCAGCATTGTCTACATCGCAACAGACCAGAGTGGCGAATTCGGGATCGCTAACCATGCTGCTGTGATCCGGGCTGTAAAGTCCAAAATTATAGTTATGGCCGGAGATCATAAGGCTGATGCCCATTTGATCCAGAAGCTCTGTCCACTGGGCGAATTCTTCCCTCAGTCCGGTTGCATTCATGCGAGTGACAGGCATATGGCAGAATGCCACACGGGTGGGATAGTCCTTCCATTTGCCCTCTGCAAGAACTTGACGGAGCCACCGGGTCTGTTCCTTCCGCAGAGCTTCATAGTCTACCGTTCCGCCGTATTCTGCATGGCTGTCGAGCTTGTCCTCACCGGAATCCAGAACAATGGCGAAGAAGTCTGCCTGCTCTACGGTGTAGTAGCTTTTGCCGGTCTTGCTTGTGGGAGCGATTTGATCCAGCAGTCGGGCATAGTTGCCACGAACCTCCCGATTGCCTCTGGTAAAGAAAACGGGCTTCGTGCCGGAGGTTAGGGCGCTTGCGGTATCCAGAAGGATCTTAACATTCGCCTCGGTATTGCCGTTGTAGGTGTAGTCCCCACCGATGTACAGAGCGTCGAAGGCTTTATAGCCGGCTGCAGCTTTGGCTTCGGCTGCAAGGCCACGGAAATCGGACAGGCACAGGATCACAGGCTCCTTCTTGTCTGCCATGGGAGTAAAGGGATAGGTGCGGCTTGCAGTGCTGCCGTGGGTGGGAGAGTATGCCTCCCGATAGACCATGGACTGGTAGCAGGTTTTGTAGCTCCGTGCAGCATCCAAAGCTACACGGGGAACACGGATACTGTGGTACTTGCTTGTGTACCGCATGAGACCGGAGGTAGTGTCATAGTACTTTGTGCCTCCCACCTCTACCCACGCCATGCCTGTAGTTTCGGTGGGGAAGATGATCTGGTAGCCATCCTCAACTGCAAAAACTGTTGGATGGAGGGTGTAGGGAGAAGAAATAGCAGGCACGGAAGCCCTTGTTGCAGCCTTAGAGGCGGACGGCCCTGCTTCTGCAAGGGAAGCAGCCTCGCCGGTGGTTCCGTCGCTGCTGATATAAGCGTTGGTGAACTGGGGAACTGTTTTGGAGGCTCTCACAGTCAGATTCTGGAGAATATTTTCGATTTGATACTGCTCCTTGCCTACGGTTACGAAGGAGCCGCTGTAGGTATAATCTCCGTTTTCCCGATCGGACATCAGAAGAGTATAGTAGTTAGGGTCGGACTTATACTTGGTGCTGTTAGGGGTATAGAGACCGTAGTAATGCTTGTGTCCGGAAATTTGCAGACTGACCCCCATTTGGTCCAGAAGATCAGACCACTCCTTATATACGGATTCAAAGGTATCTGCGGCATAGAAGCCGAAGGGAACATGGCAGAATGCCATACGCACAGGGTACTTCTCCCATTCACGGGACTTGAGCACCTCACGGAGCCACTTGGTCTGGGCATCCCGATAGGCGGCAAATTGGACGGTACCGCCGTATTCTGCATGGCTGTCTACCTTATCTTCCCCTGCATCTAAGACGATGCCGAAGATCCCGGGCATGGTCACTGTATAATAGGCTCCCGTTGTCTCACTGTAGCCGGAAACAGAGGGGAGATCCTCACAGTTAGAACCACG
Source organism: Oscillospiraceae bacterium (assembly GCA_017936205.1). Lineage (GTDB taxonomy): Bacteria > Bacillota > Clostridia > Oscillospirales > Oscillospiraceae > JAZOXB01. Next base: position 83 of record JAGBGB010000031.1, on the reverse strand, counting down.
AATCTCGTGATTGCCACGGGAATAAATGGTGGGCTTTCTGCCCTGGGTCACTGCACCCGTCATAAAAAGCAATATGATCTTTT
>JAGBGB010000030.1 GCA_017936205.1 Oscillospiraceae bacterium | reverse complement strand
GGATATTCATCCTGCAATAAAATGGTTTTCAAACCATTTTATCAAGAAACAGTATTATGAGTTTGGTTACGATACCCCTACGGTGTTGGTGACCTTCTGTCTGGCGCAGAGCATCAGGATGGTTCCTATGGCGGAAAGAAGCAGGCTGATGATCAGCATTGCTTCCGTTCCCATAGTATCGATCAGGACACCGCCGACGATGTATGCAAACAGGCAGCCCAAGGTGTTGGAGGCACCCAGATAGGTCTGTCCCTTAACCACATCCTTCTTCTCTACCACAGTACCCACATAGTAAACAGAGGCAACAGCATACAGGGCATATCCGCCCATTTGGGTGATCTGAGTCAGCAGCAGCCCTGTGGGGCCGGGCAGAAGCCATGTGAGCAGGAGCCGCAGGGTCATAAACACGCAGGACAGGCACAACCAAATATCACAGCGTACCCGTCGTAGCATGAGGGTAAACAGGAACATTGTTGGCAGCTCCGCCACAGCAGCGATCAGCAGAGCCGAGCCCTGCAGGGAGGTAGCCTGATCCATGGTCTGGGCTGTCAGCTTACTTTGTGCCACACGGAACATACAATTGCACAGGGCATTGTGTCCCACATACAGCAGAACCGAAGCCAAAATCAGCAGCAGGAAACGAGGATCCTTGCGGAAGAACGCAAGCATACCCGAAGGTGCCTTCTCACCCTGCTCCTCTCCAAGGAGAGTGGGAAACAGCAGGCTTGTTCCGAAGAACAGCAGTGCCACCGCTGCACCGGTCAATGCCACACTTTGGTTGCCCCACCGCTGGATCAGTACCGCCATAAGCTTGGCGGAGGCTCCGAAGGAAACAGAGCCTACACCTCTTGCCACTGCAAAGTTGATCTCATAGCCGTTACGCATTGCAGACATTCCCATCGCATTGGAGAAGGAGGGCAGCACCTGCAGGGTCACACAGCTTAGAGCGAAGCAGATGACCGCAGCATCGGGCAGAAGCACCGCCGCCAGGCTGCTCACCCCACAAACCACAGAGGCTCCAAGGCACAGCCCGCGAGCGTCCAAAGAGCTGCTCTTATCTACCACGGATGCCAGCATGGGCTGCAGCAGAAAGGACAGTCCCGTTGCCAAGCCAAGCACCAGTCCCGCTGCACTGTCAGATAAGCCAAGCTGCTCTGTTAAATAGGGATTGGCATAGGAGAACAGACAGCCATAGAGTGCCCAGAGCATGATCTGCTGCAGGGCGTAGTGGGAAGTTAAGTTTCTTTTCATAAAATCCTTTCGTAATACCACATGGTCAGCAGCTGTACCACGCTGTCATGCTCCGGACGTTCTCCGTCTTCCGTCTCAAAGGACTGGGTGTAGGTATCCTGAATATTCTCGTGGAACTCTGTGAACAGCTGCTTCCAATCCTCGGTCAGAATGTCCCACCTGGCAGCACAATCTGCCCGTACAGGGGAGGACACACCCTCCCACACAGCCTCTGCCGCCTCCTGATCCGCCGCATAAAGGGCATTGTAGCAGAAGCTGAAGGCGTTGAAATAGCCGGAATATCGGAATTCTGCAGAATCCGAAGCCGAACATGCCAAAAAAGCTGCAAATTCAGCCTCGTCCTCGCTAACGAAACCAATCCTGCGCCCTAATTCCCGGCACATGGTAAAGGACAGTGAGGCAGAATAGGTATCCGGCGATACGCCGCATTCTCCTGTAAAGGGAACAAAGATCCCATCTAAGCCGATCAAGCCGCTAAACAGCAGTCTCTTGGGTCTGGTCTTGGGTCCTTCAAAGCAATCGTATTGCAGCTCCATGCGTTTGAAGCTCTTCACGCTCTCCTCTGCCAGATCCGGGAAGGAGCCGCTGTCCATGGTTCCGTCTCCATTGCGAGGCACAGCGGAGGCGGTACGATTCGCCATGTCCCGATAGTAGATCGTTGCCTGCTGAAGCTGTTGCAGGGAATACTCCTTCCCGCTGAGTCCGATCTTTTCATGCATGGGAGGGCTGTAGTAGTTCAAGCCCCACAGCAGCATGACTACAAAGACACCGATGCTGAAGCACATCAGGACGCCGGTCAGCCACTGTATGATCTTCAGCTGCGAGAAATCCCGTATCATAGTATACAGGATCCAGATCAAAAGTGCCAGTGCCAGCAGCTCCCACATAGCAAGGGGGAACACGGAGAAAAAGCCACCCAATGCGCTGAGGATATTCTGAGAAATCGACGGATAGAGTGCAAATACCAGCTTAGGCGCATAGTTCCCCAGCAAATGCAGGATCAGTGTTAAAACTGCAAAAAAACCGGCAAGCATAAGCCGCATGATATTCCGAGCCAAAGATCTCTCACTCCCCTTCTGAAAGCATTCTCTTCCATATTACTGAAAGTATAACCGATTTTTCGCAATTTTTCAAGGCATAACGACAAAAAACTCATAAAACTGAAGGAGTCCGACTCGTTTTGACAAGTCGGACTCCTGTATTAGGGTATCAGTGATGCTTTATGCCTTAGCAAGGATGCGCTCCACAGCATCGGTCTGCTCCCAGGGCAGATCCAGATCTGCACGGCCAAAGTGACCGTAGGCAGCGGTCTGCTGGTAAATGGGACGGCGGAGATTCAGGGTGGAGATGATGGCTGCAGGACGGAGATCGAAGCACTCCCGAACCAGCTCACTGAGACGGAGGTCAGAGAGCTTGCCGGTGCCATAGGTATCTACCAGAACAGAAACAGGCTGTGCCACACCGATGGCGTATGCCAGCTCGATCTGGCAACGCTTTGCCAGTCCTGCCTTGACCAGATTCTTGGCAACATAGCGAGCCATGTAGGCTGCACTGCGGTCAACCTTGGTGGGATCCTTGCCGGAGAAGGCACATAGGAATTTTAATTT
>JAGBGB010000326.1 GCA_017936205.1 Oscillospiraceae bacterium | reverse complement strand
CAAACTGTGCGATAAATCGGAATTTCTTGTTGGATTTTTGGCTGCGTTGGTGAACGAAGCCCACCATGCAGAAGGGGGAGCTTTCTGCGTGGTGGGTTTGACGGTGTATTGGACTGTTTGCTCATTGTGGGCTTGGGGCTTAGCGCTGTTCTAAGGAGAGAAAGAGGGAAATATAGCAGGCGAAGTCTCCTTTTGTTTTTCGGTCGGGCATGGCTTCGTCCAGACCTTCTACGGCAAGGTTGCGGCAGATGGCAGTGAGGATTGCCATGAAGCTGTCGTGCTTCAGGTGTCGGCGCTCATCGTCCTCCCGACGGGCGGCAAGATCCATGAAAGACCAGGAAAGGCGATTGTTGGCATATTTGGTTGCGGAAAGCAGGAAGTCATTATAGAATTCCTTCAGCTCCTCGTCAGCCCGGCTTGCTGCGGACTTGAGCTCTTCGTAGAACTTACGGGCAACTTCATACTGTAGCATAGATAATCCCTCCTGTTATTTTTGTTCGTTTATTATAACATGGAAAGGGGAAGGTGTTAACAAACTGCCTGTCACATGACTCCGAGCAGTTCCAGAACGATTTTCCCTGCAAGCAGGAGTAGAACTATGAGGATCACGGGGCGGACGATCTTGGAGCCGTTCTTCAGCGCCAAGCCTGCACCGATATATTGACCGGCAATGGAGAAGACTGCCGCCAGCAGCCCGATGGGAACCAGCACCTTCCCTGCTGACAGAGAGGTGGCAAGAGCTCCGATGTTGGAGGACAGATTGACCAGCTTCACATTGCCGGAGGCGGTGCGGACATCTAACTTGGCTGCATAGCAGAACAGCAGCAGAAGAAAGGTGCCTGTACCGGGGCCGTAGAAGCCGTCATAGGTGCCGATGATCAGGGCAGCGCCCCAAACGATTCCCCGACGGAGCCATTCATTCAGGGGCTCTCGATCTTCGGGAAGGGATTTCTTCTTCAGGAGGATCAGGGCAATGATGGGCAGAACGAGCAGCAACAGGAGCTTCAGATACCTCTCATCCACTGCAAGCTGCAGCTTGGTTCCGAAGTGGGCTCCCAGCAGAGCCAAAAGGATGGAGGGGATCCCCAGAAGCCAGTCCACACAGCCGTTTTTGACATAGCGTACCGTGGATGCCACCGTGCCGATGCAGGAGGACAGCTTGTTTGTCCCCAGAGCGAAATGTACAGGGAAGCCTGCCAGCAGATAGGTGGGCACAGAAATAATACCCCCTCCTCCTCCTATAGCATCCATAAAGGATGCAAGGAACACACCAACACAAACCAAGCCCACCACCCAGATGGGATAACCGAAAAAATCCATAGCCGTCTCCTTTTTATCTGCATAGGTTTATTTTAATCATTCTACACATATCTGTCAACGGTAGAAGTCACAGAATCCTGACAGTATGCTGTAGAAAAACCTTTCCATTGTAAAAAACATGTGGTATACTGTATGTAATGGCTCATCGTGGGAAAATGCATACCCTGCAGCTTCAGCCCCTCAGAGCCAAATTCCGATTTTCCGCACCATTCGTAGGGGCGCGCATTGCGCGGAGGCTGCTGAAAAAGTCCCCTTGTAAAAATTTTTACCACAAAACTCGGCGTATTCCGAACATTTTGAAACCATATATCGTAAAATCTCCCGTTTT
>JAGBGB010000325.1 GCA_017936205.1 Oscillospiraceae bacterium | reverse complement strand
CTGAGGCGCGCGACGAGCTGCCTTGAGACCGTACTTCTTTCTCTCCTTCATTCTGGGGTCACGGGTCAGGAAGCCGGCAGCCTTCAGGGTTGCACGGTACTCTGCGTTAACGCCCAGCAGTGCACGGGAAATGCCATGACGGATAGCGCCGGCCTGACCGGTAACGCCGCCGCCCTTGACGGTGCAGATGATGTCGACCTTGCCGATGGTGTCGGTGCTGACCAGGGGCTGACGGACGATGAGCTTCAGGGTATCGAGACCGAAGTAGTCGTCGATGTCACGACCGTTGATGATGATGGAGCCGGTGCCGTTCTCGTATACGCGAACACGAGCGATGGAAGACTTGCGTCTGCCGGTGCCGTACTGATACTGTCTCTTGCTTTCGTACATGATCTGTTACCTCCTGATTAGTCCTGCCAAGCTTCGGGCTTCTGGGCAGCGTGGGGATGCTCGGTGCCCTTGAAGACCTTCAGACGGCCCAGGGCAGCGCGGCCGATGGTGTTCTTGGGAAGCATGCCCTTAACAGCAAGCTCCATAGCGAACTCGGGACGCTCAGCCATGATGGTCTTGTACTTGGTTTCCTTCAGGCCGCCGATCCAACCGGAGTGATGACGGTAGTACTTCTGATCCAGCTTCTTGCCGGTGAGGACTGCCTTGTCGGCATTGATGACGATGACATAGTCGCCACAGTCAACATTGGGGGTAAAGTCTGCTTTTACCTTGCCGCGCAGGATGTTAGCGACGGTGACAGCAGTGCGGCCCAGAGGCTGGTTTGCTGCATCGACGATGTACCACTTGCGCTGCACATCTTCTTTTCTGACCAGGGTAGTGGACATGGATGTTTCCTCCGAATATAAAATAAATATTTTGACAAACGAGTGTTTTGTGCGTATAATCTACGCGAAGCCCTAATTATATACCACATAAAAAATCCAATGTCAAGCACTTTTCTCAAAAATTTTACGGAATCCTGAGAGAACTCCTGATTTCTCTTGTTTTCTCGTTTTATCTCTCGTTTTCTAACTTTCTATTTTTCTTTAAAATCTCCCTACTTTGAAAGGATTGATCGCAAAATGCAGAAAATGATGGGTATGGTTCGCCGTTGTGTGGACGACTATCAAATGATCGCCCCTCAGGATAAAATTGCCGTAGGTCTGTCCGGCGGAAAAGATTCCATTGCATTGCTTGCCCTTTTGGCAGCTATGCGGGAATATTATCCCCATTCCTATGAGCTGACTGCCATTTCCATTGATTTAGGCTTTGGAATGGACTTCTCACCCATAGAACGGCAGTGTGAGATTTGGGGTGTTCCTTTTAAAGTAGTCAAGACAGAGATCGCACCTATTATTTTCGACTATCGGAAGGAAAAGAACCCCTGCTCCATGTGTGCAAAAATGCGTAGGGGAGCCCTGAATCAGGCTCTGCTGGATCAGGGCTTTTCCAAGATCGCCTTGGGACATCACTATGATGATGCGGTAGAGACCTTCCTGATGAACTTGCTGTACGAGGGCCGCATTGGCTGCTTTCAACCTGTGACCTATTTGGATCGGACAGGAGTGACACAGATCCGTCCCATGATGTATCTTTCGGAAAAAACCATTTCCAACTTCGTGGAAAGGGAAGGGCTTCCTATCGTCCACAACCGCTGCCCGGTAGACAAGCGTACCAAGAGGCAGGAAACCAAGGATCTGATCCTCCGATTGCAGGAGCAATACCCGGATCTGAAGAACCGCATCTTCGGTGCAATGCAGCGGCTACCCCTGCCGGAATGGGAGGTTCTGCGATAATTCACAGAAAAGATACATTATAATAGTATATTCCCTATGCACAGTTGTTTTCAGGACTTGCGAAACTGTCAGAAATATGATAGGATATATAAAATAAAAAACTATGCCCTTTTGAAAGGTGTGATCATATTATGTCAGAAATTCAGAAAAAGAGAATGCTTTCCGGCATCAAGCCCTCCGGCTGCTTGACCTTAGGCTCCTATGTAGGTGCGATCCGTAACTGGAAGGATCGAGCAGACGAATACGATTGCTATTATTTCATGGCAGACCTGCATACCATTACCGTTCGTCAGAATCCTGCAGATCTTCGCCGTCGTTCTCTGGAGCAGCTGGCTCAGTATATCGCTTGCGGCATCGACCCGGAGAAGAATGTCCTTTTCCTCCAGAGCCATGTGCATCAGCATGCAGAGCTGGGCTGGGTCCTGAACTGCTATGCCATGTTCGGTGAGCTGTCCCGTATGACTCAGTTTAAGGACAAGAGTGCCAAGAATGCCGATAATATTAACGGTGGACTGTTTACCTATCCTGCTCTCATGGCTGCGGATATCCTGCTGTATCAGGCAGATCTCATTCCTGTAGGCGAGGATCAGAGGCAGCATGTGGAGCTGACCAGAGACATTGCCCGCCGCTTCAACGGTGTATACGGAGAGGTCTTTAAGATCCCGGAGCCCTTCATCCCCAAGGTAGGTGCCCGTGTTATGAGTCTTGCCAATCCCGATGCCAAAATGTCTAAGTCCGAGGACGGTGATCCCGGCCGTATCACCCTGATGGATAAGCCCGAGGATATTATGCGGATCTTCAAGCGTGCAGTCACTGACTGTGAGACAGAGGTTCGCTTTGATTGGGACAACAAGAGAGGCATTTCCAACCTGATGAGTATCTATTCTGCCGCTACGGGCAGAACCTACGAGCAGATCGAAGCAGAATTTGCAGGCAGAGGCTATGGCGACTTTAAGAAGGCCGTAGGCGAAGCTACTGTAGAGCTGCTGCGACCCATTCGTGAAGAAGCTACCCGTCTTCTGGCAGACAAGGCGTATCTGCAGAAGGTCTGTGCAGAGGGTGCAGAAAAGGCTTCTTATGTTGCAGAAAAAACATTGCGTAAGGTTTATAAGAAGGTGGGCTTCGTAGCCCGCTGAGGAGGACACAAATGGTTTTAGATTCTGAATTCATTGTGCGCCTGCTCTATATCATTTTCCTTGGAGCCGGGATCTCCTGTGCCATTACTCCCCTGGTGAAATGGCTGGCAGGGAAGGTCGGCGCCATGGATATTCCCAAGGATAAGCGGCGTATGCATGATAAGCCCATTCCCAGAATGGGCGGTTTGGGCATTTTCTTAGGCTTTATGATCAGCTTCCTGGTCTTCGGTGAGGTCAATACCGAGCTTCGGGGCATCCTGATCGGTGCAGTTGTGATCGTTGTTCTCGGCATCGTGGATGATATCAAGACTTTGCACGCACTGCCCAAGTTTTTTGTTCAGATCATTGCGGCAGTGATCGTTGTTGTTCACGGCTGTCGGATCGAGCAGGTTTTAGGCTGGGAAATGCCTGTGTGGCTTAGCTACACAGCCACTGTGATTTGGATCGTAATGATCACCAATGCAGTCAACTTTATTGACGGCTTGGACGGTCTTGCAGCCGGTGTTTCTGCTATTTCCGCAGGATCCATGCTGGTAGTTGCTCTGATGCTGTTGCCGGAAGGCAATGCCACCGTGTCTGCTATGGTTTTAGCTGCCATTTTAGGCGGTTGTATCGGCTTCATTCCCTATAATTTTAACCCTGCATCTATTTTTATGGGAGATACCGGCTCTACCTTCCTGGGCTTTATGTTGGCGTCTGTCTCTGTTTTCGGTCTGTTTAAGACCTATGCTATGATCTCCTTTGCAGTACCCTTCTTGGTACTGGGTCTGCCACTGTTCGATATTTGCTTTGCGGTGATCCGCCGTTTGGCAAAGGGACAGAGCCCCATGCACGCAGACCGTGGTCATGTGCACCACCGGCTCATTGACATGGGCTTTTCTCAGAAACAGGCAGTGGCAATTTCCTACCTGATCACTGTGGTGCTGGGATTATGTGCTGTGGTTATGACCGACAAGGGCGAGATTCAGGCACTGATTTTCCTTGCAGCTCTGGTACTGGTAGGTACCCTGGGACTGCAGCTGTTCTTCATAAAGCATCACCACAAAAAGCAGGAGGAGGACCAAAAGAATGACAAAGAAGATTAAGGTCATGTCTGTATTCGGCACCCGTCCGGAGGCCATCAAAATGGCTCCTCTGGTAAAGGAGCTGGCTTCCCGAGAGCATTTTGAAAGCATTTGCTGCCTGACCGGACAGCATCGAGAAATGCTGGATTCCGTTATGGATATCTTCCGTCTCAAGGGTGACTATGATCTGAATATTATGCAGAAGCAGCAAACCCTATCATCAATTACCACTCGTGCCATTCTGGGCATGGAGGCTGTTGTGCAAGAAGCGAAGCCGGATCTGATCTTAGTTCACGGAGATACCTCCACGACCTTCGCAGGAGCATTGGCGGCTTTCTATCAGCAGATCCCTGTCGGTCATGTGGAAGCAGGTCTGCGTACTTATGATAAGTATTCCCCCTTCCCCGAGGAAATGAACCGCACTCTGGTAGGCGATATTGCAGAGCTCCACTTCTCACCCACTCCTGCCAATGCAGAGAATCTGGAGAAGGAAGCCATTAAGGGGAAGGTCTTCATTACCGGAAACACTGTTATCGATGCCATGAAGACCACCGTTCGTGAGGACTACCGCTTCTCTACAGAGAAGCTCAATGAGCTGGATTTCCAGAATCGTAGAGTGATCGTCCTGACCTGCCACCGTCGTGAGAATTACGGCAAGCCCATGCACGACATTCTCTCTGCTGTACGGAAGCTGGTACAGGCACATCCTGAGATCGAAGTGGTGTATCCCGTTCACCTGAGTCCTGCTGTCCGCCAGTGTGCCCAAGAGGAACTGGGTGGAATCGATCGGGTTCATCTGATTGAGCCTGTGGATGTAGAGGAAATGCACAACCTAATGGCTCGCTGCTACTTCGTCATGACAGACTCCGGCGGATTGCAGGAGGAGGCTCCCGCTATGGGTAAGCCTGTTCTGGTTCTGCGGAAGGAAACAGAACGGCCCGAAGCAGTTGCCGCAGGAACCGTTAAGCTGGCAGGTGTAGAGCATGAAGAGGTGCTCCGTCTGGCAACAGAGCTGTTGGAGGATCCCGATATCTATGCACAGATGGCTCATGCTGTCAACCCCTACGGGGACGGCGAGGCCTGCCGCAGAATCGCCGATGCCATCGAGTGGCATTTCGGTCTCCGAGATGAAAAGCCCGCAGATTTCATCGCTAAGTAAGTTTGTGGTATGTTATGGACATCGACACTGTTCTTGAACTCATGGGCGAACAGGAAATTTAGAATTCTTTAAAATAATTCAAAAAAAGACTTGACAAATGCAGGATTCATGAGTATAATGATTCCTGCAAATGCGGGTGTAGCTCATCCGGTAGAGCGCCACCTTGCCAAGGTGGAGGTAGCGAGTTCGAGCCTCGTCACCCGCTCCAACAAAAAGACCACTTTTGTCTCCTGACAAAAGTGGTCTTTTTGAATAATGTTTGCCTTCGACAAATGATGTCGCTGACGCTAATGATGTCGGCTTCGCCTAATTTCTTCTCTAAAAGTCTTGACATTTACCTAAGGTAAGAGTGTATATTCTAAGGAAAAGGAGGGGTCTCTTATGAAAATCAAAGCCGTATGCGAGGCTACAGGGTTGACGGATCGGAGCATTCGTTTTTATATTGAAGAGGGGCTGATCTCACCCTCGTATACAGAGAACTATTTGGGACGGAGATCCTTCGAGTATGAGGAATCCCATGTGCAGCAGCTGAAGGACATTTCCGTTCTGCGGAAGTTCGGCTTCTCTGTTGCAGAGATCCGACAAATGCTCCGGAATCCGGAAGATATCATCCCCCTGACCAGAGAGCTCCGAGGGCGGAAGGAAGCTGATATCCAACAGGAGCAGACCCTGCTCCGTGCTCTGTCTGCCCTGGACATGGAGGGAAATTATACTGTCTCAAGACTTGCTGCCTGCCTGTCTGAGCCGGTTCAAGAGCTTGCCTCGCCGGCTGGGGATGGGAATAGAAGCATGTCCCTTGTGACAAAAAGAGCCTTGAAGCTGACGCTGTTTTTTGTGATTATATGGTTACCGATCCTTGTAGCACTTTTTGGCTTGATCGTAAGCTTTTGGTCTTGGCATTTTCCGGTGATCAGCACAAAAGCCTGCATATGCACGCTTCTTTCTCTTCTTCCAACCATTTTCATTTTTCTGCTTCCTAAGCTCCGAGCATCGGAGAAATGGAAGCGATCTACAAGAGCGATTCTGCTCCGGTTGTGTATCTGCAGTCTTCCCTTTTGTCTGATTTTTTCCATAAATATTGTTTCCCATTCCGAGACCACCGATTTTAGGGACTACCGCAACTTTGATCCGGACTGTCGTGCCAATCGGTTTCTCTTCTTCCAAGAACTGTTTCCTACTTGGCCACACTACTGGGTAAATGAGAGGCAGGAAGATGGATATTCGAAGACGGTCTATTTAGATGCACACTATCTCTACCGCAATCTTCCTGCATTTGACTACACCTATGATATTTATGCCGAATGGCCTCTGGAGCAGGATGAATTCAGAGAAGAAGTAGATCGAGTCTCTGTACTCTACGAAGAAATGAAGGCAGCGATTGCCGAAGAAACAGATCATTCCCTTATTACAACCGTAAAGAAAGGCAACTATACCTGCCTGATCTTTACACCGGATCACTGGACACCGATTTTTGAGGAAGTAAAGGATAACTACATATACTATATCTTCGCCTATGACGAAGAAAACCTCCGAGTGCGTTACATCCACTGTTCCAGTCTGGAAAACGGCTGCGACCAGCCCTACTACCCCTCCCTGCCCTGGTAAGAGGGCTCTATCATAACTAATATGCCGGCTCAAATGAGAAATCATCTGAGCCGGCTCTGCTTTATTGTATTCACCCTTTCAAATTCCGATTCAGGTTATAACCTTTAATAAGCAAACCGCTATATAGCAAGG
>JAGBGB010000324.1 GCA_017936205.1 Oscillospiraceae bacterium | reverse complement strand
TGCGGATCGAGGCTTTAAAACAGATTCCAAATGCATATGGTCGGGCACCTTGTCCCACTTTATATTGATGCCTGCTCCGTGGGAGCAGAAAATGGAATCCGGGGTGTTTATCACATCTGCCTCCGGATCATAGGCGGCGGCTTCCATCACTGCTGCGGCATTGTGGCAGGGTGCGTATCCGGCTGCGGTGCATAGGAGTTTGCCCTTTCCACGGGTGTAGGAAACTACCTCTGCTCCATAGCTTTGCATTTCTGACACGGGAGCAGTGCCGCAGAGAATCATGTGTTCACCGTCTTCCTCCGGGGAGTCGAATTCCCCACCCATGGCACGGATATCGTTAATGGCTCTGCCGATCTGGGCAGCAGGGACAGAGAGCTTGAAGCGATATATGGGTTCCAGAAGAACGCTCTGTGCCTGCATAAGTCCTTGCCGAACCGCTCGATAGGTAGCTTGTCGGAAATCTCCACCCTCTGTATGCTTCAGATGAGCTCGCCCGGCAGCAAGTGTGAGCTTGATATCGGTAATGGGTGCTCCGGTCAGTACGCCCTTGTGGGTTTTCTCCGCCAAGTGGGTTAGAATCAGCCGCTGCCAGTTCCGATCCAAGCTGTCCTCCGGACAGGAGGTATCCAACACCACTCCGCTGCCTCTTGGAAGTGGTTCCAAGATCAGGTGAACCTCTGCATAGTGTCGCAGGGGCTCAAAGTGTCCCACACCCTCTACGGTATTGCTGATGGTTTCACGGTAGGAGACCTTTCCGCTGTCAATGGTGACCTGTAGATCGAAGCGTTGGGCGATCAAGGTCTGCAGCACTTCGATCTGTACCTGCCCCATAAGCTGAGCACGGATCTGTCGGAGCTGCTCGTCCCAGACGATCCGCAGAAGAGGCTCTTCCTCCTCTAACTGCTTCAGCTTTTGCAGAGCGACTCGCTCGTCTGTGCCTAAGGGAAGCCCAATGCGGTAGGTCATGACCGGTGTAAGAACAGGGGAGAGAGCTTGCGTGCTATCTCCTAAACCATCTCCCGGCAGGGTCTTGCTCAAGCCCAAGACAGCACAGACCTGCCCTGCCTGCACTTCGTCTACTGCCTGATACTGCGTTCCGGAGTACAATCTTAGCTGGGTGACCTTTTCTTCGGTTTCCTTATAGGTAATCGGGCTGCGAACCTTCAGGCAGCCGCCTGTGACCTTTAGCCATGTCAATCGATTCCCTAAGTGATCACGGGAGATCTTATATACCCTTGCGCAGAAGCTGTCGGGATAGAGCTTAGGACGGGTCAGGCATCCGAGAGCCTCTAAAAACTCTTGGATACCCTCTAAGTGCAGAGCAGAACCGAAGTAACAGGGGAACAGCCATTCTTCCTCCACAGCTTTTGCGATGGATAGGGGAGAAATGGTTCCTCTGTCCAGATACTCCTCCAACAGGCCTTCGTCACACAGAGCCATGCTATCCGCATCGTCGGGCAGTATGCAGTTGCTGTCTAACTCCTTCTTGACCTGAGCAAGCAGCGCGACTTTATTCGCACCGGGGAGATCCATTTTATTGAAGAAGAGAAAAGTCGGAATGTGATACCTCCGCAGCAGCCTCCATAGAGTTACAGTATGCGCCTGTACTCCATCCGTACCGGAGATCAGAAGAACCGCATAGTCCAGAACCTGCATAACTCGTTCTGCTTCACCGGAAAAGTCCACATGTCCGGGGGTGTCCAGCAGAGTAAAGCAGCGGTCTCCGACCTGAAAGCGAGCTTCCTTGGAGAAAACCGTGATCCCTCTGGCTCGTTCTATGCTGTGGTGATCTAAGAAGGCGTTGCCGTGATCTACTCTGCCGGGCTTCTTCAAGCTGCCGCTGTAATAGAGCAGTGCCTCGGACAAGGTGGTCTTTCCGGCATCCACCTGTGCAAAAATGCCTATGGTAAGTGCTGTCATATGAGTGAAACTCCCTCCTTGGGAAGAAATATCTGAAAAACATTCCTTCTTCCTATTGCAAATACTGCCAAAATGCAGTATACTCTCAAGTGGAATCAATAGAAAGGGGAACGATTTAATGTTTCAACTAAAAACCTATACTGCACCTGACTTCACACAGGAGCAGTTTGTCAATGCACCTAACGCAGCTCTGGTTCCTGCACCCTTTGACGGTGTTGCACCGGAGCAGTACCACGCTCTGAGCATTTTCCCGGAATATTTCAAGATAGACGGTCAGTGGCTCCTTGCTGAGGAGAGCCGCATGGACTGCGTTCCCGTATATGAGAACGGCAAGATCCATGTCCGTGAGTTCCGTGTACTGAAGCAGGGTGACCTCATCGTCACCGGTCGTACAGAAAACTGTCAGGACGGCATTTATGTCCATGCCAACGGCTTCAATGAGCAGAAGGCTCAGGGGGATGTCTTTGCATTCCGTCAGAATCGATCCCGTGAGACTGCCTTCTCCAAGGATTATGACGAGATCTACGAGCTGCTGAAGCACGAGCGGGAGCATGGTAAGATCGTTTGGGTCCTCGGCCCCGCATTTTCCTTCGACGCAGATGCTCGCCGTGCCATGTCCAAGCTGATCGAGAACGGCTATGCTCATGCAGTTCTGGCAGGCAATGCTCTTGCTACCCACGATCTGGAGGGTGCATACCTCCGTACCGCTCTGGGTCAGGATATCTATACTCAGGAGTCCATGCCCAACGGTCATTACAACCATCTGGATCTGATCAACCGTGTCCGTTATCACGGCAGTATCTCCAAGTTCATCGAGAACGAGAAGATCGACAACGGCATCATCTACTCCTGCGAGAAGTGCGGTGTTCCCTATGTTCTGGGCGGCTCCATCCGTGATGACGGTCCCCTGCCTCCCGTGTTCGGGGATGTGTATCAGGCACAGAATGCTATGCGTGACCAGATCCGCAGTGCTACCACCGTTATCTGCATGGCTACCATGCTTCATACCATTGCCACGGGTAACATGACTCCTTCTTATCGTGTGATGCCCGACGGAACCATCCGTCAGATTTACTTCTACTGTGTAGACGTATCTGAGTTCGTGGTCAACAAGCTGGCAGACCGTGGCAGCTTGTCCGCAAGAGGCATTGTTACCAATGTTCAGGACTTCGTCGTAAACCTGCAGAAGGGTCTGGGTCTCTAATTAAATCCTTTGCTACAATGGGGCTGTTGCATGCTTGGTGCAACAGCCCCGTATTTTCGTAATTTATGATTGATGAATTAGGCTATCACCTTTCGTAAGCTTACTACCCAATATGGTATTGCTCGCAAGCAAAAGACTGCACCGTGCGTAGGGGCGAAGCTGTGTCTTCGCCCGAGAAACTACCGAATGGCAAAGAGCATCGTTCTTTTTGAGT
>JAGBGB010000029.1 GCA_017936205.1 Oscillospiraceae bacterium | reverse complement strand
TCCTCCAGCAGGGCTACCCAAGCAAGGGTACGCAGCAGGAAGCTCATGCACATAGGGAGCATGACCAGCATCTGCAGCAGTCTCTGGGTGGTAGGCTTGCAGTGTGCAATAAAATAGGCTACAGGATAGCCGATGATCAGGCAGATAATGGTTGCGAAAATGCTCAACCAAATGGAGCGGAGAAAAATGGGCCAGTAATTAACCATGCTGCTCAGGTTGGACAGCGTGAATGCTCCTGTAACGCTGTCCGTGAAGGCGTAATAGAATACCACACCCAGAGGAATCAGGGTGAAGAGCACCATCCACAGCACATAGGGCCCGGACAGAAATCTACTCTTCATCTTCAGGAACCTCCGCGTCTGCGATCTCGTCATATTCCGCAGAATAGGAGCTATAGTCGCCGAACATTCCGGAATACTCACTCTTGTGCATAATGTGGATATCCTCAGGATTCAGACGGATACCGATATAGGAGCCCTCGGGACAGAAGTCCGTAGTCTGGATCAGCCACTTAAAGCCCTTGAAATCTACGATGGTATCGTAGTGCACACCCTTGAAGGTGACAGAGGTAACGGTGCCGCAGAGGGAACCCTCGTCAGGGGCTACGATGTCGATGTCCTCGGGACGGATCACAACATCTACCGGCTCGTTCTTCTCGAAGCCCTTGTCCACGCACTTAAACACTCTGCCGAAGAATTTCACGCTGTAGTCATCTAACATAACGCCGTCAAGAATATTGGATTCTCCGATAAAGTCTGCAACGAAGGCATTCTTTGGCTCATTATATATATCCTCGGGCTTGCCGATCTGCTGGATCTTACCCTTGTCCATAACAACGATGGTGTCGGACATGGTTAGAGCCTCCTCCTGATCATGGGTAACATACACGAAGGTGATGCCCATAGCCTGCTGGATCCGCTTCAGCTCGTTCTGCATATCCTTCCGCAGACGCAGGTCCAAAGCGCCCAGAGGCTCGTCCAGCAGTAGTACCTTAGGACGGTTGACCAGTGCACGGGCAATAGCAACACGCTGCTGCTGTCCACCGGACAGGGAGGTGATCTTTCGGTTCTCAAAGCCCTTCAGGGAAACGATCTCCAGCATTTCAGTCACTCATTCGTCGATCTCCTTCTCAGGCAGCTTGGCAATGCGCAGACCGAAGGCGATGTTGTCATAAACATCCAGGTGCGGGAACAGGGCGTATCGCTGGAAAACCGTATTGATCTTTCGTTCATAGGCGGGCACATCATTGATGCGCTTTCCGTCAAACAGCACATCGCCGGAAGTCGGCGTCAGGAAGCCTCCGATGACACGAAGTGTGGTAGTCTTGCCGCAGCCGGAAGGCCCCAGCAAGGTAAGGAATTCCTTGTCATTGATGTAAAGGTTGATTGCATCGAGAATCCGTTCCGAGTCGAATTCCATAACAAGGTTTGTCAAACGGATCAGCTCATGGGACATTTATCCTCCCCCATTTCTATCAATAGTAGTATGATGCACTACGGCATAATACTCTATTATGAAATATATAAGGAAATGCGAAAATTGTCAATGTCTTTTTCTTGTTTTTCAGCAAAATTTTATCCTAAACGGAAAAAGATGTTCTGTAAAAAGCAGCAATCATGCAGAATGCAGAGTCTTGGAGGCTGCTGCATTATGATTTGCAGGTAAGGTATTATTGAATTTGCCCTTGGACATATTCGTTGTAGGACAGAAGTCGATCATAGCCGTCCATCCCATTGGAGAACCATTTTTTTCGTTCCTTTTTGGGCAAGGATCCGATGCCACGGAAACGGAGTAGAACGTACTGTCTCCACAGCCAACAGCTGTGGGGATGTACAGCTCGGTGATAGGCACCCTTGCCGTAAAAGAACTTCTCATTATAACCGTTAAACCAGGATGAGCTTTCGTAAAACACCGTTCCGATGGTCTGATTGGAGATATAGATTCGCAAGCCCTTTTTTCGTGCGGCGTGGATCCACATGCTGTCTTCACCGGAGGGGAATGGGCAGCCACCGCCAAAGAGAGGCGTGAACCACAGATTCGCTTTCCTTATGGAAGATAGGCGGAAAGCAATGCGAACAGCTGAGGTGGGAGCACGATTCCAGAAGTGGAGCTTTTTTGTTTTGGGTACATTTTGAAATACCCTTGTTGGCTCAGAGGATTCCAAGTGGAAAACCATTATATCTGCATCCGGGTGAGCTGCAAACTCTGCAAGGATGCGCTCCTCCATATCATGGGAGTAAACTACATCGTCATCTGCCAACAGGCAAATATCTCCCTCAGCGTACAATAGAGCGATGTTTCGGTTTTTACCTACACCTCGGGTGGTGGTTGTGATCATTCTTGCACGATGACCTTCGAATTCCTGCTCAGAAAGCTCTGTTCGATCAGCTTGATTGGCAAATACCACATTAGAGTGGATGTTCATTTCCTGAATTTTGGAAAAGCTTGATTGTTGCATGGTGACACACAGAATCTCAAAGACCGGCATAATGCTATCCTCCAATTGCTCACAATATGAAGACGAGGAAGCATCCCCGGCGACTGATTGTGATCTTTATTTTCCCATATTTTATATTGAAGAGTCTCTCTGTGTCAAGGATAAGTTTGCGTTTATTCCACGATAATTTTGTTATATGATAAAATGGTTATATTTTGAAAATTTTGTTTTTATAATTACGTTTGTGATACTGCGGATCATGGAAAACAACTACCAAAATGGAAGAAGTTTTGCTTGACATACATATTATGAAATGGTATGATTGTGCTGTATGAAAAGAAAGTATATTGCTGAAATGGGCTCTTTTTTAGGTTCTTTCAGCACGAGAGGATAACCCATGCTTCCGAAGCGAGTAAACTTGGCAACGCCGACTATGCACGGCGAAGAAATGAAATATATTCAAGAGGCGTTCGATACCAACTGGATCGCACCTTTGGGGAAAAATGTAGACTGCTTTGAGCAGGAAATGTCTCAATATTTGGGTGTAAAGAGTGCCGTAGCTGTTACCTCCTGCACGGCAGCCTTGCATCTTGCTGTGAAGCTCTGCGACATAAAGCCGGGGGAGCCTGTGTTTTGCTCCGACCTTACCTTTTCCGCAAGTGTAAATCCTGTTTCCTACGAGGGTGGGCAGCAGGTGCTTATTGATTCGGAGTGGGATACGTGGAATATGGATCCTGATGCTCTGGAACGCGCTTTTGAAAAGTACCCCCAATGTCGTGTGGTCATTGTGGTCAATCTCTATGGCACACCTGCGAAGCTGGATCGCATCCGTCAAATCTGTGATGCCCATAATGCAGTGCTTATTGAGGATGCGGCGGAATCCCTGTCTTCCTTGTATAAGGGGAAGCATACCGGCACCTACGGTCAGTACAATGCCATTAGCTTCAATGGGAATAAGATCATCACCTCCTCCGGTGGTGGTATGCTCCTGTCTGAGGATGCAGAGGCTATGAAGCGTGCATTCTTCTGGGCGACGCAGTCTAAGGATCCTGCACCATGGTATCAGCACAGTCAGATCGGCTATAACTACCGTATGAGCAACATCGTTGCAGGCATTGGCAGGGGTCAGCTTCTGCATTTAGATGAGCACCGGGAGCG
>JAGBGB010000323.1 GCA_017936205.1 Oscillospiraceae bacterium | reverse complement strand
CAATGTAGCAAACAGCAAGATCATGACCACCGAGTCCAATGTATACAACAACAAGGAACAGCTCCTGCCCGGCGATGCAACCCTGAAGGATGGCAAGCTGAGCACCACCAATGCCAACGCTGCACAGTTCTACATGACCACCGATGCAGAGGGCATTACTACCTTCCAACTCCCCGATGGCAGATACTTGGAAGCTGATGGAACCAACCTCCGCTTCGTAGAAGCTGCCAACGAGAATACCCAGTTCGTTCTGGAGCCTACCGTAGGCGGTTACTACATCCGCCTTGCCAACTATCTCTATGTGGATGCCAGCGGCAACGAGAAGGCACAGTACATCGAGTACTATGCCTCCAAGGAGGTCTTTACCACCTTCGGCATGGGCACGGACTATACCATGTTCGTCTTCAACTTCTATCCTCTGGAAGGAGACACCACTCCCGATGAGCCCAAGGATTGCGAGCACGAATGGGACGAGGGTGTGATCACCGTGGAGCCCACCTGCAGCACTGTTGGTGAGGTGACCTACACCTGTGCTCTCTGCGGAGAGACCAAGACCGAAGAGCTGGAGAAGAGACCCTGTGCTTCCGACGACTTCACCGATCTGAACCCCGAATACTGGTACCATGAGGGCGTGGACTTCATGCTGAACAATGGCTTCATGAACGGTATGGGCGAAGGTCTGTTCCTGCCCAATGCCTCCCTGAACAGAGCCATGGTAGCAACCGTCCTGTACCGCATTGCCGGTGAGCCTGAGGTAGAAGGAACTACAGAATTCACCGATGTTCTGGAAAATGCTTGGTACACCAAGGCTGTGATCTGGGCACAGAGCAAGGGCATCGTTACCGGTTATACCGATGGCACCTTCCAGCCCAACAAGCCCATCACCCGTCAGGAAATGGCATTGATGCTGGCAAGATATGCAAAGCTTAACGGCATCGAGCTGACCGACGGAGCAGACCTGAGTGTCTACCCCGATGCAGACAGCGTAGCAGCATGGGCTGAGGAAGCTGTTGCATGGTGTGTTGCCAACGGCATCATCAACGGTGTCCAGTCTGAGGGCGTTTCCAGCCTGAAGCCCGGCAACAACGCAACCCGTGCTCAGTTTGCATCCATTATCATGCGTTACCTGACCATGGAATGATCTCCAGGAGATAAAACCATAAAGGAAACCCGAAGGGGGATGTCTCACCCAAACAGGTGAGACATCCCCTCCGCCCTTCCAACGCCAAATTCCGATTTATCGAACAGTTTGATTTACCGCTGCGTAGGGGCGCGCATTGCGCGTCCGGTTCATGACGGAACGGCATGAACACAAAAACCACCGAAAATAATGTATTTCCCCAAAAATCGAAACATTTTTCACAACCACCAATTCTTGGCGGTTGTCGGACGCGCGCCCCTACGAATGGTGCGGGAAATCGGAATTTGAAGGAAGGGTGGTGGTGTTCTGTTTTTTTATTTGCTTTTTTTGAAAAAAAGCTTGACAACATGGGAATCTCATGATATGATTTTATGGCTGATGCAAGACTCGGTAGATGCGGGTGTAGTACAACGGCTAGTACAACAGCCTTCCAAGCTGTGGACGTGGGTTCGACTCCCATCACCCGCTCCAAGATTTGCGCCGGTAGCTCATCCGGATAGAGCAACTGCCTTCTAAGCAGTAGGTGGGGGGTTCGAGTCCCTTCCGGCGTACCATGACGCGCTGCGTCAGATGCTTCAGCAGGGAATAATATGGTGGGTGTAGCGTAGTTGGTTAACGCGTCAGATTGTGGCTCTGAAGATCGAGGGTTCGAGTCCCTTCACTCACCCCATTTTCCTCTCTTGGGACGCCTATTTTGGGATGTCGCCAAGCGGTAAGGCACCAGACTTTGACTCTGGCACTCGTAGGTTCGAATCCTGCCATCCCAGCCATGCATGTATGTCGGAGCAAAGCCCTCTTTGCTCCGAACATTTTTTATATCCGTCTATTCGAGCATGAGCCTTATCACACAGAATATGACCCGCTAGCTCAGCAGGCAGAGCAATTGCCTTTTAAGCAATGGGTCTGGAGTTCGAATCTCCAGCGGGTCACCAACAAAAAATCTCTTTTGTCAGTAGACAAAAGAGATTTTTTGCGTAATGCGTTCCTTGCGGAACGTGATGTGCACTTCGTGGGTGATGTAGGCTTCGCCAGTGATGCACGCCTTCGGCGCGTGGGTAGAACGCAATTCATCACCTATCACAGCGAAGCTGCATCACTTATCACTTCATTGAAATGGTTTTATTCTGAAGCCGCCTGCTCTAAATATTTCGGCATTCTGCGCCTCGAGCCCAGTTTTTTCTTCACAATTTGTGTCATCCCTTCTGCAAATAAGCGTTGAGATAATTCAGGGTTTTCTTCTTGTCAGCAGACCAAAGGGGGGCGATCAGATCTCTTTTTGCACCGTCGCCTGTGATCCGGTGGACTACGATGTGGGGCGGCAATTGGGAAAGACAGTTCCTTAGCCCTTGTGCATATTCTTCTATGCTCAGGGCTTGGACTCTTCCGACTTCGTATTCTGTAGCAAGTCGAGTGTTTTTCAGAATGTGCAGGAGATGAAATTTTACACCGTCAGTGCCGCAGTCTACCGCATAACGGGTGGTGGCTGCGGGATCGTCGGCGGGCAGACCTATGATAATGTGAGTGATGACCTCTAATCCGGCAGCCTTCAGCTTACGGACAGCCTCTTTGTATACTTCGGTTTTGTAGCCACGATTGATATAGTCCGCAACCTGATCGCTGGCAGTTTGCAGACCCAGCTCTACGGTAATAGGCTTAATGGCATTGAGCTCCTTCAGCAGGGACACCACCTCGTCAGGCAGACAGTCCGGCCGTGTGCCGATGTTCAGCCCAACAATATCCTCAGGGGCAAGGGCTGCGGTGAACAGAGCCCGCAGCCGATCCACGGAGCCGTAGGTGTTGGTAAAGGACTGAAAATAGGCAATGTACTTCCCGCTTTTGATTTTGTTTTCAACCCGCTTCTTTGCCAGTTCCAATTGTGTGGGGATATCTGTGCCTCTCTCTGCAAACTCTCCTCCACCAAGGGCGGAGCAGAAAATGCAGCCTCCTGTAGAAATGCTCCCGTCTCGATTGGGACAGGTGAAGCCTCCATCCAGAGACAGCTTGTAGACCTTGCAGCCGAATTTTTCTTTGTAGTATTCATTAGCAGTTCTGTACATTTTTTCACCTTTTCAATCTTCGTCTTCCGAATAAGAATAGAAACGAAACAAGCCTCCTGATTCAAACTATGCAAACAGAATTCCGATTTTCCGCACCATTCGTAGGGGCGCGCATTGCGCGTCCGACAACCACCAAGAATTGGTGGTTGTGAAAAATGTTTCGTTTTTTTGGAGAAATTACATCTTTTCGGTGGTTTTGGTGTTCATGGCGTTACGCCATGAACCGGACGCGCAATGCGCGCCCCTACGAATGGTACGATAAATCGGAGTTTAAATGATGGCGGCGGGGCTGTGGAGAATTACAGCAGTGCTTCCAGTCTGTGGATCTCTCTGTGGATGGAATCTACGATCTCGCCTTCGGTGGTCCAGTCTTCGCAGGTGACCTGCAGCTGTGCCTTCCGCATTTCGATGGCACCACGGTAATTGCCTTGGATCTCATAAATATGGGCTACTGCCTCCTCACAGTCTGTGAAGCGGGGCTTGGGACGCATAGGCATAGCTTTCTTGTAGGCAAGTATGGCTTCCTCATAGCGGCAGAGCTTTGCCATGCAGCAGCCGTATTCTGCCCAGACCACCCATTTTTCCGGGCTGTGTTCGGTCATCTTCTTCCACCAGTCCAATGCGGCGGGAAGATTGCATTCCTCCTTGCAGATTTCTCCCATGTACATTTCGTAGTGATAGGAGTGTTCGATGGCCTTCATTTTCTCGGCATAGTCCCTTGCCTCAACCGTTCTGCCGTCGGCAATCAGGAGATCCAGAAGCCAGAAATAATTGCGGATATCCTCAGAATGTTCCCTTGTTACCTTCTTATAGAAGTCGATGAGGTTGTGATGATTGGTATAATTCCAGTCCTGATAGGCTCCGTTCTCTGCATCAAACACAGCATTGTGTGCTGCCTTTCGCCCGGGGATCAGCTCTAACGCCTTCCTTGCCAGAGGAGCTGCCAACTCATGGTATTCGTTGGCACGCTTATTATAGAGCTCAGCCAGCAGCAGGGTGGCTTCCCCTGTAGTGCTTTCCTTCTCACGGCAGTCCTTCAGATAGCTTTCTGCATTGCGGAAGTCTTCCTCGCTGAGGAAGCGTTCGCCGTCGAGCATATTGTTGATACGCTCCATGCGGCTGTCGTCCGTCATGTCGAAAAGAGAGTCGATGCTGACACCGAAGAGCACGGACAGCTCAGGCAACAGCAGAATATCCGGCATGTTGTTGCCGCTTTCCCATTTGGAGACTGCCTGAGGGGATACCCCCAGCTTCTGAGCCAGCTGCTCCTGAGTCATAGAGGCTGCCAGTCGCAGACCCTTGATGTTTGCACCAATATTCAGATTCATTTTTGTTTCCTCCTTGTTTTGTGGTGCTTTCATTGTATCAGAGCCCTTGCGAAAAAGCTATGACCCTGTGCTTGAGTCCACTCTCTCGGTGGTTGAGTGGCACTCTCGGCTCATAGCAGTCTCTGCAAACGCTCCAACAGGTCTCCTTGGAGGTAGAAGGTGGTCTCGAAGTGCAGGAAGCTCCTTGCGTTCTTGTCCCACAGGAGCAGCAGCTTGGGTGGGAATTCCTCATCTCCCTGCCAGAATTGCAGGAGAACAGGGAAATAGGGCGTTACAGGGAGCCTGCAGCTCACATCTGCACCTGCCATAGGTGCTTCTATGGTTCCACCCAGCTTTGTGCAAGCGTCCTTGAATCCCTCTATGTTTTCGTCAAAGAGGACAGCGTATTTCTTGGCATAGGCACCTGCATCGGTGATCCCTGTTACAATGAAATGCCCAACAGCACACCACTCATGGCTTAGCTCCGGGGCAAGGGGGCCCTTGTGGTAGCACAGCAGATCATAAATGGTCATGACCGTATTGTAGCTGCGGCATTCCGTCCAAATCCCGTCTGCCAGCTCGTCAATGTGACCGTCCGTTCTGCTGATGCGACAGGGCGTGTTCAGGTAGGTCAGATAGATCCACTGCTCATCTGCTTCCAGAGGATATTTCTTCAGGATCTGTTCCTGATCGTATTCCATGAGGATATTCCTGCCAATGTCTACTTGCTTATCATAATTCGATTGGATCTGTCTCATAGCTATCGTCCTTCTGTAACCGAGGTTTCTTTTTATGTTTATATTGCCTCTCGGAGCGACAGGTCTATCCGTAATAGTCCTTTAGTAGGGAAGTCTTCAGTTCCTCCAGCTCTGTCAATGCGGCGATGGCTGTTTGCCGGGCATCGGCGATCTGCCGTGCAAAGTGAGCAAAGGATTCCTGCTTGGGCAGAGGGTGCAGTCTTATCATCAGATTTTTTGCATCCCTCATGTTTAGGTGGGGGACAATGGAGCCAACGCTCCTTCTGCAAACCTGCTGCCATACCTGCTCAGAGATCAGACAATGCAATAAATATTCCGGGACACAGAGTTCTCTGTGGGGGCGGAACAGCATGACCCGTTGCCCCAGACAGAAGGACTGTCCCTCCGGGAGAAGAGCTGCATTGCCGCAGGTTCCCTCCCGACTGTAAACAATATCCCCTGCTTGGGGTGTGAAGCGAGCGGTGCGTTTTTCATATTCTGCTTCTGACACATACTTCATCTGAGACCAGTCTATGTAGCCGTCCTTAATATCTGTGGTGCGGATCGCAGGATACTTCAGATCCCCGTCATATTTGGGTGTGGAATGGGGGCAATCTACAATATGGGAGCAAAGATCCTGCACCCGAACAAGCTGCCCACCTTCTGCAAACAGTCGATGGAAGTGCGCCTTCAACAATTGGGGGAATGCCTCTATTTGCGCCTGTCTCTCTGAGATCAGGTGATCCACCTGTATCAGACGGGCGGCGATCTTCTGCTGAATTGCCTCCGATGGAATGGGGATCAGGGCATTGTGCAGCTCATTCATGTTGAAGCCTGCTATGGTTGCTCTGGCTCCTGTGTTGGATAGTAAATAATTCCTAAAATAGGGGGACTGAAAATAATACATCAGATAGGGCTGATAGATGGGATGTTTCCGTTCGACCTTGACCAGAGCCACATTATAGGCTCCCTCTAAGCCTGTTACTACTTGCCCGATATAGCCGTATCGGCATAAAAGCAGGTCATCCTTCCCACATTTTCTCAGTTTTCCCGTATCCGGAACGAATTGAACGAACTTTTCGCTTCCTTGTGTGAAGTCGCGGATCTGGAGCATTCTCACATAGCCGGGTCGTTCCTCGCTGATCCATTCCTCCTTAGGTGGTTGGGAACCACCACGGAAGTCGCATACATCCAATAGCTTCATCTGTTCCATGGCATCACAGCTCCTCTGCAAGCATTTGCTTCAGGAGCTCCAAGCCTTTGGTGATCCTCAGCTCCTGCGCATAGATCTGATCAAGAATCTGCTCTGCAGGAGGATGGCCCGTGCTATCACAGGCAGTCTCCCTATACTTATTGATGGATAGATCGTAGTCATGCTCTACGATTTCCTCCTTAGGCACGAGGAAGCTCTGATCCTTTCTGCTCCGTGATTCTTCTAAGGAAAGCTCCTTGAACCGGGCAAGAATATCGGGAATGTCATTCTGGGGAATAGGGCTTCTCTTATCATCTAAGGAGAAGCCATCTGCCTTCATATGGTAGAACCAGACCTTGTCTGTCCCTCCGCAGTTGGTTTTTGTGAAGATCAAGACCGCTGTAGAAACCCCTGCGTAGGGGCGGAACACACCGGAGGGCATGGAGATCACTGCCTCCAATCGCTGGTTTTCCACAAGCTCCTGTCGAATAGCACGATGCGCCCTTGAGGAGCCGAAAAGCACACCGTCAGGGACAATGGAGGCACATCTGCCACCGACCCTCAGAGCCCTCAGGAACAGGGCGAGGAACAGCAATTCGGTTTTCCCGGTGGGACAAATGCTCAGCAGATCCTTAGAAACAGCCTCCTTATCTAAACTTCCCGTAAAGGGGGGATTGGCAAGGATCAGGGAGTACTCCTCGCGGTGCTTGTTGGCATCGGACAGGGCATCCAACCAGGTAATATTGGGAGCCTCTACACCGTGGAGCAGCATGTTCATGGAACCAATCCGCAGCATGGTCTGATCTGTGTCGAAGCCGCTGAACATGCTTGTTGCATAGCGTTCCCTGTTCGCAGGCTCCCTTAGCTCCGCAGCAGAATGCTCGGCGATATATTGGGCAGCGGCGGTGATGAAGCCGGCAGAGCCCATGGCAGGATCGCAGATCGTATCCTCCACAGAGGGTTCCATCAGCTCTACGATCATCCTGATAATATGGCGGGGGGTGCGGAATTGACCGTTCGTGCCGCTTCGGGCGATTTGAGAGAGGAGATATTCGTATACATCCCCCATAATGTCCTTATTGCTGAGATCCAGCCCATCCAGTATATCCACCACACGCAGAAGTACACGGGGGGAGGGGACAAGGAATAGTGCATCCTTCATATACTTTCCAAAGGCGGTATCTCCACGGCCATAAAGATGCTCCTTTAAAAAAGGGAATGCCTTGTGCCCTATGACATGGAACATTTCCTCTGCCTCATAGTTGCGGATAATATGCCAGCGGCAGTCCTGATGGGCAGAGTCAAAAATGGGATCCGCAAGCTCCGCTCTGAGAGTAGCCTTAGATTCTCTTTGCAATTCTCTCTCATCCAGAAGCTTGAGGAACATCAGGTATGTGATCTGTTCAATAACCGTCAGAGGATTGCTCATACCGGCTGACCAAAAAATGTCCCAAATGCTATCGATCCTGTTTTTCAATTCTCCGATAATCATGCCATCCTCCTTAAATCTCGAATTCCACTGCGAAGGAACCGTGCAGCAGAGCGTCAGAAATAACTTTACCTATTATACCACGACCTTACATAGCGGTGCAAGAAGTATTCCGAAGAAATCACAAATCACACCCACCGCCGACGGATGATAAAGGGGCTGTTTGTACAAATTCCGATTTTCCGCACCATTCGTAGGGGCGCGCATTGCGCGTCCGACAACCACCAAAAATT
>JAGBGB010000322.1 GCA_017936205.1 Oscillospiraceae bacterium | reverse complement strand
CCGCCCTCAGCCTCTGCCAGCTCGATCACATAGCCCTCTGCATCGGCAGCAGCGACCTTACCGTTGGTAACAGTGATCTCGGTGCCGGCGATCTTGCTTGCGAAGGTGTTGGACATTGCATAGTAGACACCGTCTACATTAGCAGCGATAACATACTTGCCTTCTGCCAGCTCGCCTGCGGGGATCTCGGGAACATCGGGCTCCTCGGGCAGCTCAGCCTCTGCGGTGTAGCCGCAGTCAGAGCAGGTGTTGTTGACCAGAGTGCAGTCTGCGCTGGAGCTGTAGGAGCAGCGGCTGCAGGTGATCTTGTGGGTGCCATCGTTGTTGGAGGTGTACTTGTAATCATGTCCCAGTGCGGGAATGGTCTCGGTGCTGATGGTCTCGCCGCAATCGTCGCAGATCACGGTGATCTTACCTGCTGCGGTGCAGGTTGCGGGGATGGTGGAGGTGCTGGTGCCCTCGTGTGCGCAGGGGATCTCGGGAGCATCGATCTCACCGTCGATCAGGAGCAGCTCGATGTCGAAGTACTCGGCATTGCCTGCGGTGCAGTTGGAGGTTGCATAGCCACCGAACTGGTTGTATGCCTTTGCTCTGAAGACCAGGCCACGACCGGAGGTCTGAGCAGCTACACGCCAGCTGCCGTTGGTGCCTTCGCTGATGGTCCATGCATAAGCAGTGGTGGTCTTAGCCAGATTGGTGGAGGAGTTGTACTTCAGGTAGTTGCCTGCACCATCGGAGATGGTCCAGCCGCCCTCAGCCTCTGCCAGCTCGATCACATAGCCCTCTGCATCGGCAGCAGCGACCTTGCCGTTGGTAACAGCGATCTCAGTGCCGGTGATCTTGCTTGCGAAGGTGTTGGACATTGCATAGTAGACACCGTCTACATTGGCAGCAATGACATACTGACCTTCTGCCAGCTCAACTGCGGGAACCTCGGGAACATCGGGATCCTCGGGCAGCTCAGCCTCTACGGTGTAGCCACAGTAGGAGCAGGTATCGTTGACCAGAGTGCAGTTTGCGCTGGAGCTGTAGGAGCAGCGGCTGCAGCCGATCTTATGAGTACCGTCGTTGTTGCTGGTGTACTTGTAATCATGTCCCAGTGCGGGAATGGTGGTGGTGTTCAGGGTTACATTACAGGTCTTGCAGTATTCTACAGTCTTACCGGCAGCAGTACAGGTAGCTGCGGTGGTAGTGGTAGCGGAGGTATGACCGGTTGCAGGGATAGCAGTGGTGCTGACGGTCTCGCCGCAGTCATTACAGGTAACCACAGTCTCACCTGCCTGCGTGCAGGTTGCGGGAGTGGTAGAAGTGCTGGTGTTGCTGTGAGCGCACTCTGTGAACTCGGTGCCCTTCTTATACAGATGGACATAAACACCGGAGGAAGAAACAGTGGTGAACAAAGCCTCGCTGTTGGAGCCAACCGTGTCGATATCGTCACGGAGTGCCAGGTAGCGGCTGTTGGAGGAAACAGTGAAGCCGTAGTTGGAGGAGCTGTAGGTACCCTTCCAGGTAGAGGAGGTGCTGCTCAGGCTCAGGTTGGTAGCACCGGAGGTGCTGGTCAGGTAGGTGCCGGCAGGGCTCTTAATGGTGAAGCCGTTGGCATTGCCGCTGATGGTCCAAACATAGCCGGACTTGGATGCAGCATCCAGAAGCAGACCGCCGGGGAGGGAATCGAAGTTCAAACCGCCGGACTGGATCGCAGCATAGTTGTCGTCTGCCTGGGGCAGCATAATATAGTGGCTGTACTGTGCATAGTCACCGGAACCGGTTGCCAGGATCAGGTATTCGCCGCTGGTCAGATCAGCTGCAGACTGAACCAGAGTGTAGGTTTCCTGAGTGGTATCGGTGGAGCCGGAGGTATTGGTATAACCGCAGTACTTACATACATTGTTGGTGTAGGTGCAATCAGCAGTGCCGGTACCGCCGCAGTTGGAGCAGTACAGGTCATGAGTGCCGTCGTTGTTGCTGGTGTAAGTAATGTTGTGGCCGGTTGCGGGGATCTCGGTGGTGCTTACCACTGCACTACAAGCATTGCAGGTCACGACAGTGGAGCCGGGAGTGGTGCAGGTTGCGGGAGTAGTGGTGGTAGAGGTGCTGGTATGAGCACAGGTAGAGGAATTCTCACGCTTATACATATGCATGAGGGTAGTACCGGTAGAGGTGGAGCTGGAAACCGCAAAGATGGGAGTACCGTTTTCACCGGTAACGCTGGCATCGTCACGGAGAGCCAGATACAGGCTGCCGCTCTTCAGGGTGAAGCCCTTGGAGCTGGAGTTGTAGGAGCCGGTCCAAGTAGAAGCGGTACCATAGTACAGGCCTACACCGTCATCTCCGGAGTAAGCGTACAGGGAACCGTTGCTGTTGCTCAGGGTAAAGCCGTTGGCATTGCCGCTGAGGTTGAACGCAAGGCTGGGAGCATAGCTGGTATCGCAGGTAATGGCAGAAGCAACAGAGCTCAGACCGACCTGGTTGCTCTGCATGACCGCATAGGATCCGTCCTTGGTGGTGGTCAGTGCATAGTAGTTGCCGTCAGAACCTACAGTAATGATAATGTATTCACCTGCAGTCAGGTTGCTTGCAGAGGTGACCAGATTATAGGTGTAGGTCTCCACAGTGCCGCCGTCATCGGGAGCAGTGGTCTCGGTGGGGGTAGTGCTGCCACCGGAGGAAGAGCCGTCAATGAGCTTGTAGGTAGAATATACCGTCTGTACTGCATCGACCTTGCCCTGGCCGGGATAGGTATCCTGATCGGAAACAACGATGGGGAATGCGACATAGTTGGACTTTGCCTGAGACAGGGAGTAGCTTGCATATGCAGGATCCCAGTTGGAACCGGAAGCGGACTTCATGTAAGAGACCGCAGTCTTTACATCGGAGCCTGCCTTCATCTTGTTCCAGAAGTAGGTCTCATACTTGTAGTCGCCGGTGAAGGAAACGGACTGAGAGTAGCCGTAAACCACCTCAACACCCGCGTTACGCATGGGGATGCACAGACCGTTGGTAGCCATACCCAGGCAGATCGCCATCCACAGGATGGTGCCGGGAGCAGCC
Organism: Oscillospiraceae bacterium; assembly: GCA_017936205.1. Taxonomy (GTDB): domain Bacteria; phylum Bacillota; class Clostridia; order Oscillospirales; family Oscillospiraceae; genus JAZOXB01. The sequence continues at coordinate 4,382 of JAGBGB010000322.1, read as the reverse complement.
TTGGTCATGTGGTTGCTGATAGCAGTACCGTCGACACAGTAAGTGCCGGAACCGCCGTTGAAGGCATGGTAGTAGGTGCTATAGGTACCGGAAACAGCCTTCATATCGGTGCTGGTGATGCCGGTAGAGGTCTTCAGGCACAGGTAGGAGGAGTTTGCACGGGAAACATAGTCCTCACCGTTGGAGTAGTCAGTAATGCCGTGGGAGTCAAAGATCACGACGCCGCCGTTCTGCATGGCAGTAGCGATGTTGGTGATAGTGGCATTGGTGCCCTGATACAGGGTGTACTCGCCGCCGGTAGCACTGGCGATGGAGGAAGCTTCGTTCTTATACTGATTGGTGAAGCTGGAATCATAGCCATAGTAGGGAGCGATCAGGTATACATCCTTGGAGCTGGGAGCTGCCTTGGTTGCATAGGACTTGACCTCGATGGAGTCATTGCCGGTAGCAGAGTTATTGCGCGTCTTGAAACGAAGTGCGGGAGAGTAGCCGCAAACGATGCCCTCACTGGTTTCCCAGGTGAAGAAGTCACCATTACGAACAATGGAGTCCTCAACAAAGGTGTCGGACTGCTTAACGAGAGCTTCGATCTCGTCAGACAACTCGGCGTAGTCCTCTTCGGACACGGGGTCGTCACGGGTTGCAATGATGTTGTCATCCTCGAACTGATCGATCACAGACCAGATATCAGCTTCGATGATGGCTTCAGCTTTCTTGGAAATTTCCTGAGGGGCTGCTTCCACATCTGCTGCGGTAGCAACAGCAGGGAGCATGCTGCACAGCATGGCTGCGATCAGGAGCATGGCAAGAAGCTTCAGACTGAGTTTCTTCATGGATTTACATCTCCTTCCAAAATTTGTCTACAAAAGGAGGGCTCTCCCCTTATAGACTTTGTCATATCCTACCACGGTATGAATAAATTGTAAAGGTATCCCTGTAAAATTTGGTATATTTTTTCAGTTGTATTCAGTGTAAGCACTTACATTATGTACCCTTTGGTGATTTCATACAAAGGAGTACAGAGTCGCTCTCTCCTACTCTGCCACACCACCCACAGGTCAAATAAAAACGATTAATAATGATAAAAATTCTTATTTTTATTATTGACAAAATCAAAATCTTGTGATACAATAAGGGCGTAAACAGGAATCATTCTTATTTGGAGGTGACCCACATGGCTGTCCACAAGCACAGCAAGAAGCGGGATGCCATTCTGGAATGCATCCGCTCCACATCGAGCCATCCCACTGCAGAATGGGTTTACGCACAGCTCAAGCCACAGATCCCGGACCTGTCCCTTGGAACGGTTTATCGGAACCTATCCATATTCAAGCAGGAGGGATTGATCGGCAGCATGGGCGTGGTAGACGGCATGGAGCGCTTCGAGCGGAATACTGAGCCCCACACCCACTTTATCTGCAACCACTGCTCAGCAGTGATCGATGTGGAGGATATGGATCCTCCCCTTCACTTAGGCAGGCAGATCGGCTGCGGCAATGTAGAAACCTGCATTCTAACCTTTACCGGCATCTGTAACCAATGTGCAGAACAGTCTGCACCGGCATGATTCGGCAGTAATGAGCTGCCAATTAAATCAAAATTTAAAATTCACATTATAAATTTAAATTATGGAGGAAAAAATTATGAAGAAGTATGTATGCCCCGTTTGCGGTTATGTTCACGAAGGCGAAATGCCCGAAGGCTTTAAGTGCCCCCTTTGCAAGGTTCCCGGTGAGAAGTTCAAGCTGGTTGAGGGTCAGATGGCTCTGGCAGCTGAGCATGTATTCGGCGTAGGCACCCAGCTGGACGGCGTTCCCGAAGAAGATAAGAAGTTCATTCTGGATCAGCTGAAGGCCAACTTTGACGGCGAGTGTGCCGAGGTCGGCATGTACCTGTGCATGGCTCGCATCGCTCATCGCGAAGGCTATCCCGAGATCGGCCTCTACTGGGAGAAGGCAGCTTACGAAGAAGCTGAGCACGCTTCCAAGTTCGCAGAGCTCCTGGGCAGCTATCTGGAGCCCAACATGAAGAACGACACCAAGGCAAATCTGGCATGGCGTGTTGACTGCGAGTACGGCGCAACTGCCGGCAAGTTCGAGCTGGCTAAGGTTGCCAAGAAGCACAACCTGGACGCCATCCATGACACCGTTCACGAGATGGCTCGTGACGAGGCCCGTCACGGCCGCGCTCTGGAAGGCCTGCTGAAGCGTTACTTCAAGTAAGAACGGCACAGCTCGGGAGTCCCCCTCCCGAGCTTCATAATACTAGGAGGAATCACTATGAAATATGTATGCGATCTGTGCGGCTGGGTATATGATGAGGAAGAAGCCGGCGTAAAGTGGGAGGATCTCCCCGAGGACTTCGCCTGCGAGCTTTGCGGCGTTGGCAAGGATCAGTTCAGCGCAGAATAACACCCATCCCTTCACTCAAATCAAATCAGCATAAAAACCCCCTCAACAGGGCATGAAGCCATGCTCCGTTGAGGGGGTTTGCTTATCTCATGAACCAAGCCTTGGCACTGTCGCTGTAGGCGAAGAGGGCACGGCACAGATCACCGAGCGTGCCGGTCTTGCCGTTGCCGTAGGTGTCCGGGCTGTAGATCCGCCGCTCATAATAATGATCGGCTCTCCACTCATCACGCACCATTTGCAAGCTCTCGCCGCATACACGGCAGGAGTATGTCACATATCCGCTCTCTGTGCAGGAGGGATAGGATACAGTATTATCCTCGCTCTCGGTCTCACAGGAGCACAGGGGCTTAAAGGAATCCCCAAAGGTCTCCTCAGCAGTGGAGCCGGGGAAGCCATACACCGTGTATTCCACTCCCTCAACAGCAGGGGTAAAAACATCCTGCCCGAATTCACAGTCCGGGGTCAGAACATACACCGTTCTGGACTTCGTCGCACCGGCAAAGGCATGATCGCCCACCTTGTCTGCCCTAATAATAATGTTGTCCAAATCGGCGCAGTCTCGGAAGGCATCCCGATCAATGGAGTTCTTAGGGGTCATATTGATATAGGTAAGATCGGAGCACTTCTGAAATGCCCCCACTCCAACATACTCGCCGGGGATCAGCATCTCCTGCATACCGCAATTCTTGAAGGCATTCATTCCAATGGTTTTAATGCTGGCAGGCAGGGTAGCAAACAGGATCTCACGATGATTCTCAAAGGCATAATCGCAGACGCTTTCCGCACCGGAATGGATCTCTAACTGCTCAATGTACATTCCCTTCCAATCCGATGCCGGCTCCATCTGACCCGAACCGTAAATATCCAGAACGAACATAAACTCGTCATAGCTCCAGGTCATGTTTTCACCACAGGCTCCACGATACGCTCCGCCGTACCTTAATTGATTCGTCGGCACATTTGCGGAGCTGTGCAGAGGTAGCAGAGATACCAACATACACAAGGTCAGGATCGTACACAGGGCTTTTTTCATAACAAAAACTCCTTTCATTCCGATCAGCACGCCCCACCCTTATACAGAGCGGATCTGTACAGACACTTTAGTACAAAATCAGTATAGCATAGACATTCTAAAAACGCAATAACTTGTTTGTAAATTTATGGGATGTTTTCACGCAGATAGCGGTGAATATACGCATAATCAGTTATACAATATCAACTTTTTCAAGCAAAACAAAGTCGCAGGCAAGCATTGCGGCTCTCTCTGAGAATAACAGAGCAACGATTGGGGAATCCTTTAAGAAAACAAAGGGAGGGATTTTATGAAGCTGAAAGCTTTATGTTGTATGCTATTTTTTTGTCTGTTCCTCGGTCTCCTGAGCGGCTGTAGCCAGAAGGATCCCATGGAAACTGCCATGGAGCAAATAGAAAGCACCGCAGAATCTATAGGAAAGCAGATCAAGGAAGGGATCTCTACCGGGAAGGATCAGGTTGAAAGTATGCTGACCTCCGCTCTCGGCGGAGAGAGTATGGATGCCATTCAGGAGGATCGATCCATGATCGGCAAGGAGGAGGCACAAAGGATCGCATTGGAGCATGTAGGTCTCCCCTCCTCCGAGGTTCGTGGCTTGCATACGGAGTATGAGATCGATGACGGTGTCCCCAAATATGATGTAACATTCTATAAAGGTGCCGAGGAATATGAATTCGAGATCCACGCCTACGACGGAAGGATCCTGTCCTTCGACCAAGAACGCTGAATCCCCTCATAATACTGTTTCTTGATAAAATGGTTTGAAAACCATTTTATTGCAGGATGAATATCCTGCACCGCCTATGGCGGCAAGAACAGTATTACACGGCATTTCTTGGCGGCTTCGCCGCCATGCCGCTTACCAGCGGCATAATAAAACGGTTAATCCGTTTTATTAGAAATAAGTATAAGGGTGCCGAGGAATATGAATTCGAGAT
>JAGBGB010000321.1 GCA_017936205.1 Oscillospiraceae bacterium | reverse complement strand
GGAGAATCCTCTGCAACAGTCCCTGTTTTTCCATATCACCAAATTCCGATTTGTCGAGCTGCTTCGTTCACCGCTGCGTAGGGGCGCGCCTTGCGCGTCCGGTTCATGACGGAACGGCATGAACACAAAAACCACCGAAAATAATGTATTTCCCAAAAAATCGAAACATTTTTCACAACCACCAATTCTTGGCGGTTGTCGGACGCGCAATGCGCGCCCCTACGAATGGTGCGGAAAATCGGAATTTGATTTACATAACCGCTCACATTTTTCAATTTTTCTCCAAGAAAGAAGGCTCCTATGAAATCCATTTGCACATTCCTTTTGATCCTTGCTTTGCTTTTAACGGCTTGTAGTACAAGCACTGCCGATCCATCTGCTGTTGAAACAGCTCTCTCTACGGAGGCTGTGATGCTGTCCCCTTCGGAATTATTCTCAGATCGAGATCAGAACACCGACTCGGAGGGCAGCGTAAGCATCGTCCTAACCGGAAGCTCCGCAAGCTGTGAGGACAAGGGTGTTTCCGTCAGCGGAAGCACCGTTACCATTCGCTCCGGCGGAAAATACCATATGAGCGGAGACCTAAACGGAAGCATTGTTGTGGATGCCCAGAGCACCGATCATATCCAGTTGATCCTCCACAATGCAAACATTCATGCTGAAAACACTGCTGCCCTGTATGTAAAGCAGGCAGACAAGGTGGTTGTGACCTTAGAGGGAGAAAACAGTCTGTGCACTCTCTCAGACTTTACAAGCACCGAAGATCCTACTTTAGACGGAGCAGTGTTTGCTAAGGATGACCTGAGCTTTAACGGCTCCGGCAGTTTGGAGCTTTCTTCCCCTCTCCACGGCATCGTATGTAAGAATGATCTGGTTTTTGTAGGGGGACGATATACTGTTGATGCACAAAAACATGCTGTCAGTGCCAAGGACAGTCTCCGCATTGCAGATGGAAATTTCCACCTCTCTGCAGGAGGAGATGGTCTCCATGCCGAGAACACAGAGGATGCCAAAGCAGCCTTCATTTATATTTCTAACGGAAGCTTTACCATAGATGCAGTCTGTGATGCCATCAGTGCAGGCTCTGTATTGGAGATCCAAGACGGCGACTTCGGCATCACAGCAGGAGGCGGCAGCATCAACGCTGCAGCTCATTACGAGAGCTTCGGCAGATTCCAAAACACCCAAAGCAGCGAAACAGAAATCAGCACAAAAGGACTGAAAGCACAGGGCAATGTGCTGCTCCATGGCGGCAGCTTCGTTATAGATGCTGCTGATGACTGCATCCACAGCAATTCCAATGTCCACATCTTAGGGGGCAGCTATGAGCTCCAAAGCGGAGACGACGGGATCCATGCAGAGGAAAAGCTGCTGATCCAAGAGGGCGCTGTGAACATTACCAAGAGCTACGAGGGTTTAGAGGGTCACTGCATCGATATCAACGGCGGCAGCATCCGTCTGAAAGCCTCTGACGATGGTCTCAACGCAGCCGGAGGCAACGACGGCAGCGGCTTGGGAGGCTTCGGACGGAATGATATGTTCGCCAATGACGAAAATGCCTATATTTCCATTGCCGGCGGCAGCCTTGTGATAGATGCAGGGGGAGACGGCATTGATTCTAACGGTGCCCTACTGGTGTCCGGTGGTGAAACCTTCGTTTCCGGCCCCACCAACAGCGGAAACGGTGCTCTGGACTTTGCCGGAGAAGCAAAGGTCACCGGAGGTCTGTTCCTTGCCACAGGAGCAGCCGGTATGGCAACGGGCTTCGGAACCGGCTCTACCCAAGGATCCATCTTCGTTTCCTACAATACCCAGAGCGCAGGCAGCAAGGTCACCCTGACCAACGAAGCAGGAGAGCTACTGATCGACTGGGAAACTACCAAGGAAAGCTCCTCCATCGTCCTGAGTTGTCCCGGGATCCTGCAGGGTGAGACCTATCACCTGACCGTTGGCTCCATTGAAGGAGACATTACCATGACCGACATCATCTATGGCTACAGCAGCGGAATGCCCGGCGGCGGTGGCGGTCACGGTGGCAGGCCCGGAGGCAGGTAAGGCTTTGGTTGACAGTTGACAGTGATGCCGTAAAAATAAATGGTGCGTTAAGCTATGGCTTGACGCACCGTTTTCTATGTTCCATTGAAGCACTCACTATTTAACTTTGACATAATACAGGACATTATTATAGTTATTCTTACTATATTTGTATTTTTAGTTTTGTTTATATTGCACAAATATTTATTCAAATCTTCATTTTCTTCTACTTGCAAAAAGGCGGTTTTTTGCTATAATAAATCACGTCCTCTTCGGACAATCATAAATTAAAAACGGAGGAAATTATGGAACGATACTTTCAGCTGAAGCAACACGGTACAACTGTAAAAAAGGAATTCTTCGCCGGATTAACTGCATTCATGGCCATGGCATATATTTTGATTGTCAACCCGTCTATGTTTGCAGCTGAATTCGGCGATTCTTATTTTGACTCAGTTTACATTGCAACTTCTATTTCTGCAGTAATTGGTACTCTGATCATGGGTATGTTTGCAAATCTCCCCCTGTCCCAAGCCGCAGGTATGGGCATCAATGCTTTCTTTGTCAACACGGTTTGTCATGAATTTGGCTTTACCTATGCAAATGCTCTGATCCTTGTGTTCTTTGATGGTCTTCTCTTCCTCTTGCTCACTGCAACAGGTTTGCGGAAATACATTTTAGATGCCATTCCCTCCAGTGTAAAAACTGCCATTTCCGCCGGAATAGGTTTGTTCATTGCCTTCCTTGGAATGCAGAGCGTAGGTCTTCTGCAGCTTGGCGAGGGCACCATCAGCCTCCACAGCTTCAATATGTTCCCCGGCCTCCACGGAACAGCTACATGGGCACAGATCATGCCCCTGCTCATTGCCATTGGTTCCATCATTGCTATCGGTGTTATGGCAAAGCGGAATGTCCGTGGCGCTGTCCTCTGGGGCATTCTGGGCGGTGCGGCTGTGTATTATGTGCTGGGCTTTGCATCCGTTGATGGCTTCTCTGAGGGTGTCAGCGGCAGCCTGTCTCTGAATATTCTGAAACCCTTCGAAAACTTTGCAGATCTGTCTCTTTTCGCTATTTTCCGCGACGGTCTGGACTTCTCTGCCTATATTGAGGCAAACGGTATGGGGAATTTCATCATTGCCTTCCTGACTACCGGTCTTGCCTTCTGTCTGGTGGATATGTTCGATACTCTGGGTGCCCTCTACGGAGCCTGCTCCTGTGGCGGTCTGCTGCAAAAGGACGGCAGCATTCCCCGTATGGAGCGAGCTATGACAGCAGATGCAGTTGCTACCTGTGTAGGCGCCGTGTGCGGCTGCTCCCCTGTTACCACCTTCGTAGAGTCTACAGCCGGCATAGCCGAGGGAGGAAGAACCGGATTAACTGCTGTTTTCACTGCCTGTATCTTCTTCCTGTGTACCTTCATCGCTCCCATTGCCAAGCTGATCCCTTCCTGTGCTACAGCGGCAGCTCTGGTCTATGTGGGTATTCTGATGATGGGCTGTGTGAAGGAGATTGCATGGGACGATCCTGCACAGTCTGTTCCCGCCTTCCTGACCGTCTCCATCATTCCCTTCTCCAACAACATTTCCTTCGGCATTGCCTTCGGTCTTCTGTCCTCGATTGCCATCTCTGTTTTTACAGGGAAAACTCGTGAGATCAAGGTTGGTACTTGGGTCATCGGTCTGCTCTTTGCCATTATGTTCCTTGTATCAAAATAAATAAAAAATCGGAACTGTCCCACAGCAAAGTGAGACAGTTCCTACACTTTTGTCGCCCAGCTTCATGGTTTCGCAGAAGCCCTTGGCTCTCCCTCCGGGAGAGCCGGCGCAACAGCGCCTGAGAGGGCTGTATGCACCCTTGTCTTTGCATAATATTCCGTATTTGTCGAACAGTTTGATTTACCGCTGCGTAGGGGCGCGCATTGCGCGTCCGGTTCATGGCGTAACGCCATGAACACAAAAACCACCGAAAATGATGTAATTT
>JAGBGB010000320.1 GCA_017936205.1 Oscillospiraceae bacterium | reverse complement strand
GGTCTGAGTATCCTCTGCACTGTAATAGGCAGAGCTTCTTCCGGCACACAGATAGCCGAAGGCCTCGTTATAGAAGCGGTAGCTGTCGCCGTTCTGCTCGACCTTGAACAGCACAGTACCGTTGGAGCCCTTGACTGCTCCGGCTGTGATCTGTGCGGGAACGGTGGAAATTGCAAGCTCTGTACCGGTTTTCACGGTGTCAGACAGGGCTCCTCGTGCTGCTAAATTGTAAATAGCGACCACATCGCCGCCCTCAGGCAGACCGGGACGATCCTGACCCTCTAACTTGTAGATGCAGATAGGCTTCTGACTGCCGCCGCTTGCATAGCAGGAGAATATCTTTGAAGAGCCGTGGTTGTAGAGGATGGTATTCTGAAGCTTAGCCTCTGTGCCTACGATGGTGGCAATGCCGTCCTCAGAAATGCTGATGCGGAAGTCAGCATTCTCGTCCTTCTCCTCATTGGAACGCAGGTAGTTACCGCTGTCCATGGGGACATAAAGATAGCCTGTGGCATTGCCATCTGCTGCGTAGAAGGAGTAGGTATCCTCTGTGGTGCCTGCCTCAAGGGTAAGGATTTGGGTATCCTTGTCATAGTAGCAGTAGTCACCGTCTTTAACGATGTAGGCGATGTCACGGTTGTTGTTCTTCTGATTCTTGCCCATGGAACGGTCGTAATCCACAGCGGCAATGATAATGCGATCACCGGATGCCAGCTCTGCAATATCCCGAACCAGCACGGCCCTCTCTTCCCCTACCGTAAAGGCGATGTACTCAAAGCTCTCGGGGTCGCTGTCTCGCATACCTTCCTTCACGGATTTGGCAGTGATAATGACAGACTCTGTCAGAACGATGGGATCGGAGAATTTGATCCAGTTCTCGTCGCCGGTGTGATAGAAAACTTCTGCACCGCTTTCCTTGGAGCTCAGATTGACCTCGGTTCCTGCAAGATAAGCACCGGGGGCGAGATCAACAGATACGCCTTTGGCTTTGGGCTTCAGGTCGGGATCGATGCTCTGCTCCTTCAACACCCAGAAGGTAGCTTCTTGATCGGCGATTTTGTTGCTGGTATTGGTGTAGCTTCTCCAGTCGCTGCTGTTGTAAACGCCCAGATAACGGAGGGTTCCACCGGGATCCTTTGCACACAGATAATTCCCATCAAGGGTCCAATCTGAGGTCTTGTTGGTAATACGGACGCCGGTGTTGCTGCTGGAGGAGATAGACAGATAGTTTTCGCTGCCTTCAACGGTACTCTTGATTTGGTAGCCGTTCTCGGTAGCGAGGAAATTCCATGCGTACAGGGATGCAGCGTTTGCGGTTTCCAGCACAGGTACGGCACCGTCGGTGTTGACGGTGGCTTCATATGCCGAAGGTGCTCCGCTGGTTACACGGTCGGTGGTTATGAGATAGTATTTGCTGCCTACCTTCATGGTAATGAGGATAGGGTCGGTTTCTTTGATGTCAGCGAAGCTGATCTGCTGCCACTGATCCACGGGCTCCTCTGCCATGGAGACCACAGGGAACGGGGACAGAACCAGCGCCACCGTCAGAAGAAACGCAAGGACTCTGCTTTTTTGGGGGATCATCTTCTTACCTCCTGAATATCATTTTGGGATAAACTATCCCAATCTATTACATTTTACCATTCCTGAAAAGTCATTGCAAGATATTATCCTTCTTTTTTTAATAGGAAAATGAATTTGGCAAAAGTAACAAATACCTTGCCGAGGAATTAGAAGACTTGCACAAACTGCTCCCAATCCACAGCCTGTAAATTACGATTTATCGAACAGTTTGATTTAGCGCTGCGTAGGGGCGCGCATTGCGCGTCCGGTTCATGGCGTAACGCCATGAACACAAAAACCACCGAAAATGATGTTATTTCTCCAAAAATCGAAATGTTTTTCACAACCACCAATTCT
>JAGBGB010000319.1 GCA_017936205.1 Oscillospiraceae bacterium | reverse complement strand
GAGCCGCCGAAGGTTTCACAGCGATTTGTAGCAACTCATTCCGAGATCAAGGCGCCTGCCGGCGCCCTGATCCTGGAACGGAGCGAATTCAATATCGACACTATGGGCCAATACATACGCTATATCCCGAAGCGAAATAAGAACACGGGCAGTAAATCCTCCAAAAAGGGGCGTGATCAAACATGAAGTTCAAAAAAATTAGAGGAGTCAGATTATCCTATGAACAGCAGGGGCTAATCTTCTTCGCTCTTGCAAACTACAAGACACAGCCTTTGGCCCAACGACGGCGGATCGATAATTTGATCCGAGAGGTCTGCAGGGGAGATCCTGCCTACGAGGGAGCATTGCGAGCATGGTTGCTTGACGGAAGGCCTTTTGAGGTCGTGAGTGCAGAATCCTTCGTAAACGCAGCCACTCTTGGAAGGCTTAGAAAAAAACTCTATGAAAGCTGGTAAGGCTCGTTTCTGTATGGAAACGGGTCTGATCGATCGTGCAGAGGGTGATCCTTCTGCACGGATTTTTTTGTGCTAAAATGAAAGTAACAGAGGGGGTCCGTCTTTTACACTGAAGAAAAAAGAGAGGAGGACCAGCTCGTGGGGCTGAAACGAAAGCTTACGGCAGATGAACTTCAGGAGAAAGTGGAAGAGTATTTTAATTCCATCAGCTATGAAGTGCCACTGGTGCGAAAAGAGACGATCATGAAGAAAACAGAAGATGGTTCTGAGCAGCCTGTTCTGGATCAATACGGTCACGAATCCTACAGATATGTGCGTGTCAAGCTAAAAAATGGTGAAAAAGCATCAAGCACCGTATGGACGGAACCTCCTAGCGTAATTGGTCTCAGCCTCTATTTAGGTGTAGACAGAACCACCCTTTTTCGCTGGAAAAATCCACCGGAGGGAAAGAGCCTTTCAAATACAGAGAAGAGATTCTGCAACATCCTTACGCGCGCATGGGGGCGCATCGAGGCCTACTTGATTGCCAGAACGGAGGAGGGAAAGGCTGCCCGTGGTGCCATAGCAAATCTTGAGGCAAACTTTGGATGGAGGCAACGGCGGGAAGTTGGCTTGAGCACAGAGACAACGGAGGCAATAAAAGAAACCGCTGTCCTCACCAGCACACAGAAGATAGCAGAGCTCCGGAAGCTTGGACTCCGGCTCCCTTGGGATGAACCGGATGAAAGAACCGGAGAGAAGGAGGAAGAAAATGACCAGCAATAAGCTATTACAGCTGGTTCGAATGCTGACACATTCGGATTTCGAAGATGATATTCTGCTAATGTGGCTTTCGAACTGCGAGAATTCCATACTGACGGAGGTTATGAGAATCTCAGAGGAGGATTGCAAGCCGATTGAAGCAGTTTCCGACGAACCGTTACTTGTACCCCATCCTTATGACAAGCTGTATGTGCCCTACCTACAGGCACAGATCCACCATGCTTTTGGAGAAACGGACAAGTATGAGAACTTCATGGCGCTGTACAACGCCTACAGGGATGAATACGCTCGTAAGGTGATTGCAGAAATCGACCCGGCATATGGTGAGGCTATCCGAAAGGGCTACTATCTGACGGCATACGGTATAGCCAGGAGTCACGGATACAGTGGAACAGAAGAGCAGTGGCTGAGATCTCTGCAGGGGCTTACTCCGAACTTGACGATCGGAGAAGTGAAAACACTTGGGAATCAAGATCTTGCTGAGGCTACCATTACAGGAACGAGAGAGAACCCTGTATTGAATCTCGGCTTGCCTATGGGCTCGCAAGGTATGGCCGGCGCAGCAGAGCTTGGTATTGCCTACGGTACCATGGATGCAGCGGGCAATTACAGTGCAGAAGGAGATGGACTCCCGGAAGTGGAGCCCGGATCCATGGGAACGCATATAGGTAAGGGACGGCAAGTGGTGTTTGTGCCAAGTGCAACAAATTTAGAAAACCCAACGTTATCGGTGAACGGGAGCGAGCAGATTCCTATCCGGATGCGCACCAGCGTACAAGAGGAGAACCTGACGATCCCCGTACCTACAGGTGCTCTGATGCATGGCGTGCCATACACCTTGACTTTCTGTGGGCTATATTGGCTTCTCGATTCTATGTTATCTCTTTCGGAAACGTCAAGGGACTTGGATGCTGCCCTGCAGGCGTACTCCGATGGAGATACCGTGGGCTTGCCGGTTATGGATCCCGACAGCGAGACCGGCTTCTCGCCCATGCTGCTGGATCGTGGGAAAGATGAGGAGGGTCCGTTCTCGGTCCCTACAACAGCACGGCTGGCAGAGCTGTTGGAAGGTTTTAAAAGCGGCGGCCTGGACTTC
>JAGBGB010000318.1 GCA_017936205.1 Oscillospiraceae bacterium | reverse complement strand
TCACTGCTGGGCGAACTGGATATGAAGTCCGGTTTCACGATGCCCGGCATCGGTCTTGCATCAGTTGGCATGTATTTATTAGAACATAATGACCGCCTACCAGCGGTACATTCGAACAATAATCCCATAAAATACACTTAATACTGGCATAACATACCTCCATAGCCCGTTGTTTCTATTAATATTATTCCCCATTAGTGTCAATATTAAAATGATGAACAGGCATAATTCATACATTGCAGACCTGAAATGATTAGCCTTGCTACAATGATGGCGGCGGGAAATTGTAGCTAACGAATCAAAGGGAGAAAGTATATGCGCTCCCTATGATACGATTTCACGCATATGCGACAACTTCATTTTACATCTATGCATTCAGAAGGCAGTTTGTCATTCCGCAAACCTTTGAAAACAGGCTGCCGTAAGCTCCCGGATTCTGTTTTTATCATATACTTGACGGTACAGACCAGACTGGGTTGGATCCATACGGTGTTTTCGTTTTCATTCCAGTCTGGAAAGGGATTCTCAGTATGAGGGATAGACAAAATGCGTTGATAAGACTCGCTGCTGATCCCCAGACTGACATGGCCCTTGTATATCAGTTGGTTACCGCGGTACTGGCCCAGAACAATGCTTGTCATACTGCCGGATTTGCGTACATATCCACAGATCACATAGTCTGAGTCCTTAAGGTATTTGCACTTGATCCAATCCTTTGTGCGTTTATCAAAGTAGTATTTGCTGTCTTTCCGTTTGGCTACGATTCCCTCAAGTTCCTGCTGCTCAGCAAGCTGGTAGAATGAGATGCCATGGGTCTCAATGTGGCGGGAAACGGCAAGCCTCGCTGTCTCCATCGAGACGACCTTTTGCAGAAGCTTCTTACGCTCTACAAGCGGAAGATCTGTAACAGTGTGATCATCATGGTAGAGAATATCAAAGGCCGTAAAACAGGCAGGATGGAGCTGAGAATCCACTTGTATTTTTAGAGGATCAGTCATCATGGATCTGCGCTGAATCAGATAGAAGTCCGGCTTGCCGTTGTGGATGATCGCAAGCTCACCGTCCAGGATACACCGGCACCGGACCTGTTTGTGGATATCCATAAGCTCCGGCACTTTGGGAAGCATTTTAATATTCCGTTTGTTTCGCAGATCGGTGGCATTGGGATCCAGATAAGCGATACACCGTTCACCGTCCAACTTCAGCTCATAAAGGTAATCGGGGGAGTCAAAGGCATCGCCTTCAGCTCCAATCAGCATGGGTTTAATGCCTTTGCACTCAAAAAGGTCACTCATGGGCCTGTACCCGGGCTAGGCTCTGCTTCAGGGCCTCCATAATGTCGATTACATTGACTTGAATGTTTTCAGCTGGTGCCACGATCTCCTTACCCTGGATCTTCTTGTTGATGACCTCCCATAGTTTGGCCTTGTATTCATCCCTGTACTGCTCAGGCTGGAAGGGGTGCACCATGGCACCGATCAGTGTTTTTGCCATACTTAGTTCCGCATCCTTGATCTCCGGATGGGCCGGCTCCTTAGGCGCTTCTTTCACTTCTTCAGCAAAGAACAGTGTCTCGATCAGAATGCCGGTATCTGTTGGAACCAAGGCCAAAAGCTTCTCCTTGGTTCCCATGACGGTCTTGGCAATGGCTACTTTGTTTTCGTCTTTCATTGCACGACGCAGCAGCTCAAAAGCTTTATCGCCTCCGTGTTCCGGAAGGGCATGATAGGTCTTGTCATAGTAGATAGGACGAATATTCTGCATTTCAGTAAAATGCAGAATATGAATCGTTCTGTCCTTCTCAGACTTGGCTTTCTCAAAATCTTCGTCAGTCACAGTGACATATTTGCCCTTTTCATATTCAAATCCCTTGACAATATCTCCGTTACCGATTTCCTTACCACATCCGGAGCAGACCTTTTTGTATTTGACTCTGCTACCGTCTTCTTTACACAGTTGGTTGAAGTGAATGTCATTATCTTGGGTCGCTGTATAAAGACCCACGGGGATATGCACCATTCCAAAGGATATAGCACCTCTGTGTGCTACTGCCATATTCTCACGCTCCTTTGAAATTAGCTTGCCCATGTTTTTACGGAATAAGCAAAGAGAAAAGGGGCAACTCAACGAGTTGCCCCTCCGAAGGGAAATATTATTCTGCTGTGACCTTGCTGGGAGCTGCAGCGTCCAAATAAGCTGTAAACTCGTCAGAGGTGATATCAGCATTTTTGGAGAATCCCATACCGTCATTATAGCCATCGGTGACCTCAATATACAGATAATACGTACCAGTTCCATCATTTGCCAGAGGTGTCCAAGCATAGAATTTAGCATCTTCTCGGCCGGATTCCCAAGTTGTGGCCAGAAGGTCACAGGTAAATGTGAGGGTGTCTGTTGCGACAGGAATTTGCTGACGCTGCACTTTACCGCCGCCCATGGTTGTCCAACGCTCTTCGGACTTGTTATTCTCATTGATGAAGTATTCACCGGATCCAAGAGTCTGTTCGCCGGTAATGTAGGACATGGTGTAAGTGATCTGACGGTAGTCATCCCGCTTGAAGGTAACATGATCATAGTCCTTTTCAGCAACTTCAAATCCTTCCGGATGCGTCAAGTCAATGAGAACCATGCCCTCACGGATTGTGAAGGTACCGTCGCCGTTGTCAGGTTCGTTGGCAAGAAGGCGTGTCCATGCCTCGGCCTTTTCAGCTGCGCCTTCAGGAAGCTTAATCTCGGCTTGTGCATCGAAGGATGCAAAGGTGACATCTGCGGTGCAGGTGGATACTTCAACAGAAATACCAAGCTGCTCATAAACGGAAGCCATCACTTCTGTCATACCTTCAAAAGTCTGCTGCTGGAACAGGGGAAGGTAAGTCTCAGCATCCAAGTAGATAACAGAAGAACATTTCAGCTTGGTATAATCAACAGCATCGAGCATGTCTGCAGCAGAATCCAG
>JAGBGB010000317.1 GCA_017936205.1 Oscillospiraceae bacterium | reverse complement strand
GAGATGATGAACTTTGTGGGCGTTGTGGGCAGTGATCCCGAGGTGATCTCCAAAATCGTAGCTGCACAGGCTCACCATAAGAAGATCGACGGTCACGCTCCCGGTCTGGCAGGCAAGGATCTTGCCGCCTATATTGCCGCAGGTGTGTACTCCGACCACGAGTGCTCCGACATGGAGGATGCAATGAACAAGCTCCGCAACGGACAGTTCATCATGGTTCGTGACGGCACAGCAGCCAGAAACTTAGATGCTCTGGTAGATCTGCTGAAGCAGCCCTACTATGACCGTTGTATGTTCTGCACCGACGACAAGCACCCCTCCGACCTGCTGGAGAAGGGTCATATTGACTATATTATTAAGAAGGCGATCGGTCTGGGTGTTGACCCCATCGTTGCGGTTAAGACTGCCTGCCATAACCCCGCCCGTTACTTCGCCCTGAACAACCGTGGTGCCATTGCCCCCGGCTATTTGGCTGACTTTGCGGTTATCGACAACTTCGAGAACTTCAATGTAGAGCTGGTGTTCAAGAAAGGTGTGCTGACCTGCAAGAATGGTGAGGTACAGCCCTTCGAGACTCCCAGGATCGAGGAATATCTCAACGACAGAGCACATGACACCTTCCACTTGGCTCATCTGACTGCTGAGGACTTCCGTGATGTACGCCCCCGTGGTGTCATTGGTCTGGTTCCCGGTGAGATCATCTCCACAGACAACGGCTATGCCAGTGCCGTAGAGCTGGAACGAGATATCCTGAAGATCGCCGTCATCGAGCGACATAAGAATACCCACCACATCGGTCTGGGCTACATCCAAGGCTACGGTCTGCGCTCCGGTGCAGTAGCCACCTCCATCTCCCACGACTCCCACAACATCATTGTGGTGGGCACCAATGAAGAGGACATGGCATTCGCAGCCAACCGCATTGTTGAGAACTGCGGCGGTATCACAGTCGTAGAGAACGGCAAGGTTCTGGGCGAAGTGGTCTTGGAAATCGCAGGTCTCATGAGCGACGAGAGTCTTGTTGCCGTCAACAACAAGTTAGAGGATGCTAAGGAGCAGGCATTCCGTCTGGGTGTTTCCAGAGGCATCGATCCCTTCATGACCCTGTCTTTCATGTCTCTTCCTGTGATCCCCACCCTGCGTTTGACCACCCGTGGTGTCATTGATGTGATCAAGCAGCAGTACATCTGATACATTTTCCGGTGTCTAAAGAACCTCGGTATAAACAACACATCGGCTTCGGGAATCCACATCCCGAAGCCGATTTTTATATTGTCCAAAGAGAACGGGCTGTCCCACAGGATGGATATCATCCTATGAGGCAGCCCACTGTTTGGTTCATTTACAAGCTATATTGTGTATTAGTTGAAGGAGCCCAATTCCTTGCCGCCGAGGACATGGAAATGCAGGTGCTCCACGGTCTGCCCGGCATCCTTGCCGCAGTTGGTGACCACACGGTAGCCATCGGAGAAGCCCAGCACCGAAGTCAAATTGCCGATAACGGTGAAGATATGACCTACCACTGCCTCATTGCTCTTGTCAATGCGGTTGGCAGCCTTGATATGCTCCTTGGGGATCACCAAAAAATGCTGGGGAGCCAGAGGGGCAATGTCATAAAATGCCAGACACAGCTCGTCCTCATAGAGCTTCTTAGAGGGGATCTCTCCTCTGAGGATCTTGCAGAAAATGCAGTTTTCCATATATTTCAGCCTCCCACCTTAAATGTGCTTTGCAACGAAGTCGTCTACCAGAGCCAGAGCATCATCTAACTTGGTCAGATCCTTGCCACCGCCCATAGCAGAATCAGGCTTGCCGCCACCGGAGCCACCGCAGGCTGCGGAGACCTCCTTGATCAGCATACCTGCCTTCATGCCGGCTGCAATAGCATCCTTGCCGCAGACAGCTAAAAGGGTGATCTTCTCCCCCTGAGTGGTAGCCAGAACTGCCACAGCCTTAGGCTCACGATCACGGATGAAGTCGCCCATCTTCCGCAAATCATTGGGGGCAATATCGTTACGCATAATGGTCAAAACCTTCAGACCGCCGATCTCATGAGCGGCAAAGAGGCAACGATCAATATCACCGCAGAAGATCTTGTCCTTCATCTTGTCAATATCCTGCTTCAGTTCCTTCATTTCCACCATAATGCCGTGAGCACGGTTCAGCAGCTCCTTGGGGGTGGTCTTCAGCTCTTCTGCAGTCCGGATCAGGGTGCGGTTGGTATTCTCAAGCTGATTCAGAACGGTCTTGCCGGTATAAGCCTCAATGCGGCGGACACCGGAAGCTACGGAAGCCTCAGAGAGAATGCGGAAGGGTCCAACCTTGGCAGTATTGTCGCAGTGGGTACCACCGCAGAATTCCAGAGAATCCTCGCCCATCTTGACCACACGGACGGTATCTCCGTACTTTTCACCGAAGAGGGCAGTTGCACCCAGCTTCTTAGCTTCTTCCACAGGGAGCACCAGAGTTTCCACATTGGATCCGTTGAGGATCATATCCATGACCTGAGAGCTGACATTCAGCAGCTCCTCGTTGGTCACAGCGGAGAAGTGGGTAAAGTCAAAGCGCAGGTGATCCGGCTCTACCAGAGAGCCTGCCTGATGGCAGTGGTCGCCCAGCACACGGCTCAGAGCAGTCTGCAGCAGATGAGTCGCAGTATGAGCACGACGGATGGCCTTACGGCGGTCATCGTCATAGGTAGCAATACAGGTATCCCCGACCTTCAGATTGCCGGAAAGGACCTTGCCGTAGTGCATATACTTGCCGCCCTTGTTCTTCTGTACATCGTGTACCTTGAACAGGGCTTCGCCTACGGTGATCTCACCATGGTCAGCAACCTGACCGCCCATTTCGGCATACATGGTGGTTTGATCCAGAACAATAATGGCCTCTACACCCTCGCCGATCTCGTCACGGAATTCTTCCTCGGCAACGATGGCGAGGATCTTTGCTTCACAGCTCCTGGCATCATAGCCCACGAACTCAGTAGAGGGCATATCCTGACCGAAGTCAATGCCTGCCCAGCCCAGATCGCCCAGAGCCTTTCTTGCCTCACGGGCACGGACCTTCTGCTCCTGCATATAAGCCTTAAAGCCTGCCTCGTCTACGGTCATGCCCTCTTCCTTTGCCATTTCAATGGTCAGATCAATGGGGAAGCCATAGGTATCGTAGAGCTTAAAGGCAGCCTCGCCGCTGAATACGGTCTCGTTCTTTGCCTTGTGCTCAGCCAGCATTTCTGCAAAAATACGCATACCGCCGTCAATGGTCTTGGCGAAGTTTTCTTCTTCCACACGGATGACACGGGTAATATACTCGTCACGCTCACGGAGGTAGGGATAGTGGCCCTCGTTCTCGTGAATGACAGTTTCCACCACCTCGCACAGGAAGGGCTTGTTGACTCCAAGGAGCTTACCGTGACGGGCAGCTCTTCTCAGCAGGCGGCGGAGCACATAGCCCCGTCCTTCGTTAGAGGGCAGAACGCCGTCAGCGATCATAAAGGTAGAGGAACGGATGTGGTCCGTGATCACACGGAGAGAAACATCTCTCTCCTTGCTCTCCCCATAGCTGGCGCCGGTGAGCTCTGTCACCTTCTTGGTAATGTTCATAACGGTGTCAACATCGAAGAGGGAGTACACATCCTGACAGGCTACTGCCAGTCGTTCCAGACCCATGCCGGTGTCGATATTCTTCTGTACCAGATCCGTATAGTTACCCTGTCCGTCATTGTCGAACTGGGAGAATACATTGTTCCATACCTCCATATAGCGGTCGCAGTCGCAGCCTACGGTACAGCCTTCCTTTCCGCAGCCGTACTTTTCTCCACGGTCAAAGTAGACCTCAGAGCAGGGGCCGCAGGGACCGGAGCCGTGCTCCCAGAAGTTGTCCTCCTTACCGAAGCGGAAGATCCGCTCTGCAGGGATACCCATGTCCTTGTTCCAGATCTCGAAGGCTTCCTCGTCGTTCTCATAAATAGAGGGATAGAGACGGTCTGCATCAATGCCGCAGACCTCAGTCAGGAACTCCCAGCACCACTGGATGGCTTCCTTCTTGAAGTAATCGCCGAAGGAGAAGTTGCCCAGCATCTCGAAGTAGGTGCCGTGACGGGCGGTGTGACCGATGTTATCAATGTCACCGGTACGGATGCACTTCTGACAGGTGCAAACTCGGCGGCTGGGAGGCGTGACCTCGCCCTTGAAGTAGGGCTTCATGGGAGCCATGCCGGAGTTGATCAGCAGCAGGGATGCATCGTTCTGGGGAATCAGGGAAAAGCTGGGCAGCCGCAGATGTCCCTTACTCTCGAAGAAGGACAGGAACATTTCACGGAGCTCGTTTACGCCGTACTTTTTGTTTGCCATATTATGAAACCTCCATTTGTTATACAAATTTATACTTTTGTTGATTTTTTACTGTTTCTAAGCTTCTCAATGTCCGCTGTGTCGATCCACTCCTCTGTGAAGCCGCAGCTGCAGCAGACATATCTGTGCACCTTCACCGCAGAGAAGACGGTCGCACCGGTCATAATGTTATTGCCTACACCGTAGGCGCCCACATTCCCCTCGATCCGCAGGAGATCAGAGGAGTTACACTTGGGACACAGTCTTGTTCGTTTCATTTTGGAGCATCCTTTCTTTCTCTAAGGGATATAGATATAAAAAATAGACCCCTCCCCTACACATAGGGGCGAGATCTGCTCGCGGTACCACCCTAATTCATTCCTGCAAAGACAGGAACCTCCTTATGACCCTGTTGCGGGGATCAGCCGTCCCGCTCCTCACGGGCTGCTCGGAAGTGGCTTGCTACGCTCTCTGCCGCAGGGCTTCCACCCTCCCCTGCTCTCTGTAGGCTCCTTGCACAGCTTGGCTCCGTCATCGCATATAACCTTATATTTGGGTTTATTCTATCAGCAAAATAGCTCCTTGTCAATCCCCAAAATATAGAAAATAGGCAGTCTTATTTTGCAGAATCGACCCTTGTGCCTCATTCTATTCCATGGTAAAATGTAACTGTACCCGGCAAGGAGAAGCAATATGAGGTTGTTTCTCCTCACTCTACATGAAACCATCAAAAACGAAGAAAGGAAATCACGAACATGAAACATCTAAGCAAGAAGCTCCTTGCAGCTCTGCTCTGTGCTCTGCTGCTTCTGTCCCTCCTGCCTACTGTGACCTTCGCAGCGGAAACACAGGGAACCTGCGGTGAGAACCTTACATGGGTCTATACCACAAGTAACAAGGCCCTCCGCATCTCCGGCACCGGCTCCATGCAGAATTATGAGCCATACGATGCTCCCTGGAACGATTTTTCCTCCGAGATCAACACCCTGATCCTTGACGAGGGTGTAACTACCATCGGCTCCAACGCCTTCCGCAGTTCCGATGTATCTACCGTAAAGCTCCCCTCCACCCTGGTTGCGATCGGGGATCAGGCATTTTATTTCTGCTCCTTCCTGGAAGCCATTACCTTCCCCGACAGTCTGGTCAGTGTCGGTGCTTCCGCCTTTGAAGAAACCGAACTTGAGCAGGTCACAATCCCTGCAAGCTTGACCCAGATTGGGGATGCCGCATTCCTTACTTATGTCTCACTAGAGAAGTTCATCGTTTCCGAGAGCAATCCTGCCTTTACCACTGACCAATACGGTGTGCTGTACAGCAAGGACATGACCAAGCTGGTGCAGTATCCCAATGCACTCCGTTCCAGCCATCCCATCCCTGATTCCGTAGTAGAATTGTGCGCCTATGCATTCAGCCTTGCGTGGGATGCCAACATTACACTGCCGGAGTCTCTGGAGATCATTG
>JAGBGB010000316.1 GCA_017936205.1 Oscillospiraceae bacterium | reverse complement strand
GGCTATCACCTTTAATAAGGTTGGTACAATATATAGGTTTATCATTCATTGAAATAACGTGTTTTGTAAGGAAAACCGCAACTTCATTGGATGTGCTCCACAACATTTTCTGTTAGCCTTACTAAAGGTGATAACCTTAATTCCGATTTGTCGCTCTGTTTGAAAATGCACATACTACCCAAATACGCACTTTCCGTAGGGGCGATGCTGTGTCATCGCCCGGTCAGGGCGGGTACCGCCATGACATAAAATGCACCTGTTTTTGATAAAAACTCGAAAAAATCAAACTATTTTGCGTAACACCGTTTTACGGTGTTACCGGGCGATGACATAGCATCGCCCCTACAGAGACTCACCGACAAATCGGAATATATGTTATTTATAGAGGAGCATGAGGATGGATAAGGAGCAAAGGTGGGACAAGCTTCTGAAAGTTAATACTGTGGGGCGGGATGATGTGAAGGCGGATGAGTACCGTTATCCCTATGAGCCCACGCCCTATTGCGTACTGGAACGGTTGGCAGACAGTGGGCTATTCTGTGAGAGGGATGTGCTCCTGGATTACGGTTGCGGAAAGGGGCGTGTGGGCTTCTTCCTGTCTGCTCAGACAGGGGGGCGTTCTTTGGGGATCGAATACGATGAGCGGATCTATAAGGCTGCCATGGAGAATCGAAGCAAGGCTCTTTCCGCAGATAGGGTCGACTTTCTGCCTGTGAGGGCAGAACAGTATGAGCTTCCTCCCATGGTCAACAGGTGCTATTTCTTCAATCCCTTCTCTGTGGAGCTCCTTCATAAGGTCATGGCGAGGATCCTTACATCCTATTATGAGGAGCCGCGAGAGATTTTCCTGTTCTTCTACTATCCCTCGGATGAGTATATTTCCTATCTCATGACCGTGGAGGAACTGGAGTTCTACGATGAGATCGAATGTGACGATCTGTTCGGTGGGAGGGACCCACGGGAACGGATCCTGATTTTCCAATTACCATGATAGAAAAAATGTGAAATCATTCTGCAATGCAACAGAATGATCTGTTTATTACAATTGATACAGGAAAGGAGCGGTATTATGACAGAAAAGATCCTTCTTGTTCCCGGAGCCGTCGGCACAGAGCTGATCCGCATGCTGGCTCGCTTCGGCAAGAATACCCTTGGTCTGCGGATCATGAATGGGACAGAATTTGCCCGTTTTGCCCTGATGCGCAGTGGAATCGTGTTAAAGGAACGCTTTTTGACACGGCGACAGGAGACAGCGGTCATTGATGGTTTCGTTCGGGATATCTCCTATTTTGCCTCTGCCGGCTACGCAGATTCGGAAAAGATCGCAGATGCCCTGTATGGTCTGCGCAGCCTGATTACAGAGCGGGAAGATGAACAGCTCTACAGCAGTCTGCCCAAGGGAGAGTTCCCGGAGAAGAATATTAGCCTCAGGGCTGTTTATGAACAGTATTGTGCGGCACTGAAGGCGGCGGGGAGTATTGACACCATCGGTCTGCTGCGCAAGGCTATGGTGGAGGCAAAGCCCCTGAGCTGTCCTGTTATTTTGCTACAGGAATATCCTCTTACTCCACTTGAGGACAGCTTGGTAAAGCATTTGGCAGCGGAGCTGATCTGCAGCAGCCTTCCCCAATTGTTGGAGAGGGACATTGTACCTCTGCGGAATGTGGATTATACAGAAAGCTACGGAAGCTCCAATGAGGTAGAGGGAGTGGTCGATTACATTATCGGGAATCGGATCCCCTTTGACCACTGTACCGTAGCAGTCGCCAACGGGACCCCCTATGCCCAGCTGTTTTACGACCTTTCTCAAGCCGGCGGTCTGCCCATTTCTATGGGCTGTGGTATTCCCATTCTGAATACCAATCCCGCACGGCTCCTAAAGCTGCTCTATGATTGGAACAACAGCGGCTACCATGGCGTGGATGCATTGAGGGCTCTGCTGCTCAGCGATGCTATGGATCGGAAAACCCTTTTCTCCACCCTTGGGATCGAGAGCTTCGGGCAGCTGGAACGGCTCATTGAGCTTGGGGGGCAGCTCCGCCTGAGCTTTGACTCCGCAGAGAATCGCAGGAGGCTCCTTGCCCTGCCTCAGGGGGAACAGGAGTCCGAGCTCTATCCCTGCCTGACTGCTCTCGCAGAGGAGCTTGCGTTGGGAGAAAGCGGATTTGTAAAAAAATATGCGTATATTCGGGAAGGTGCTACGGGGAAATCGGACCGTTCTGCCCTGTCCCTGATCTGTGATACCCTTGACAGCTATGCCCTGTATGCCGATGGCAGCTCCTCGGAGCAGCTCATTCCCGAGCTGCTTCAGAAGACCGTCTGTTCAGAAAACAGCACGGAAGGAGCCCTGTTCGTTACCGACATTTCCGGTGCCCTTGCATCTATGCGCGAGCATCTGTTTGTGGTAGGGATGTCCGCAAGCAATTTCCCAGGCACTCCACGGGAGAATTACCTGCTTCTGGACAGCGATTATCTTCTGTTTGCCCATGGGGACGCCGCTCCTACCTCTATTCATCTGATCCGCCGGAAGAAGGAAACCTTGGATAGGCTTCTGACCTTGGCTGCTGCATTAGATGTGAAGATCCATATTTCCTATTCCGGCTATGATCTTGTGGGATTGAAGGAAGAGAACCCCTCTTCTGTATTGTTTGAGCTTTTCAAGCAGCAGCACGGGGAGGGAGCAGGGCTGCAGCAGTACAAGGATAGCTTCCGACGTGTGGGCTACTTCAGCAATCAGAGATCGGCACGGAACAGGCTGGGCGCTGCCTATATGCAGGGGAAGGAGATCATCTGTCAGGAACAGGATCGGTCTGAGGAAGCTTGCGCCTATACAGGGGAGAAAGCCTTCTCACCCACTGCCATTGATCGATTCTTCAGCTGTCCGCGGCATTTCTTCCTGACGAGCATTCTGGGCATCCGTGAGGCGGAGGAGGATGACCCCTTCACGGTCATCGACCCGGCAGCCGTTGGAAGCCTTGCACACAGTCTCATGGAGCAGCTTGCCCATAGTCCCTGTGATCGGGACAGCTTTATGCAGAGAGTAAGGGATGCCTTTGACAGCTTCCTTCTGGTCAGACCGCCCATTCACAGGGATTCTGCGGAAACAGAGAAGAAAACCTTCTGCCAAATGATGGAGAATGCCTACGATATGGATCCTCACAATCAGGTTCTGGCATCTGAGGAGGATCAAATCGTCCTCCACAGCTCCGGTGTGCTGCTCCACGGCATTCCCGACCGTGTGGAAAAAACTGCAGAGGGAGAATACATCATTGCCGACTACAAAACCGGCAGAAGCATTCGCCATAAGCCCAATGATATTGACACCTGTCTGCAGGTAGTGATCTATGCCTACCTTTTGGAGCAGCATGGGATCCCGATCTCCCACTGCGAATATCGCTATTTACGAGACAGTCGGGTCATTCCCTGTGCTTACGATACCTCTATGAGGGAGAAGCTGAATGATAAGCTGCTGGAATTTAAGAATGCACTGGATACAGGCTGCTTCCCCAAGGCAGAAAATCCAAGTGCCTGCACCTATTGCACACTGGCAGGCTTGTGCAACAGTGAGCCATAAGAGAAGGAGGGACGGAAATGAATCAGGAATATCTCATGGAACGAGACAGCCTTTCACGGCAAAAAATTGTTGAGAATATTCATTCCAACTTCTTTGTAGAAGCAGGAGCCGGCTCGGGCAAGACCACCATTCTGGTCAAGCGTATGGTCGCTATGGTGGAGCAGGGGCTGGAGGTCAGTAAGATCTGTGCCATTACCTTCACCAAGGCTGCGGCAGGGGAGTTCTATGACCGCTTCCAGAAGCTGCTCATCGAGCGCAGCACGGCTCCAACTGTAGAGAATTTCACCCCCATTCCCGGGGAGCTGGGGAACTCCTCGGATCTGACCCGTGCACGGTGTCTGGCTGCATTGAATGATATAGATCTGTGCTTTATGGGAACCATTGACTCCTTCTGCAATATGATCCTGTCAGAGCACCCTGCCAGAGCAGGGATCCCCTCTAATGCAGGGGTCCTGTCCAAGGAGGATATGCAGGCACAGTACAAGAAAGCCTATTCCCAGATCCAGAAGGGCGCATACGGAAGGGATCTGCAGCAGCTATGCAGACACTTCCGTGCTCTCCATGACAGACCGGATGCGGTGTTCTTAGGCGCCATTGGAAGATTCATGGATACTCGGAACTGCGAATATGTTTTCGATTCCTTCCCGGACAGCGATGTGGATGTAGTGCTCAAGGAGGAAAAAGAGCGGCTTCTGCCTGTGCTGCGAGCCCTGATCGACCATTGGGAGCTGAAGTATGAGAAGCAGGCAGACTCTCGTGATGCCTGGGATGCCCTGATGGATCGGCAGAAGCTGCTGTTCTCCCCCTGGCAGGACAATGTGAGTCGTATTATGAAGACCCTGAAAACCATCAGCAAGCTCCGACTGGTACCCCAAGCGGATCTTTCCCTTCTGGGTCCCGTGGGAGAAGGGATGTTCGAAGCCCATATGAGCCGTGGAAAGCTGGCTTGGTTCCGGTTCGCCGAGGATGAGCTCGAGGCTCTGACTGGGAAGCTGCAGGAGCTGCAGTATACCGTGACCATGGAATTCATGGCTGCCGCCTCCCGTCAGATCGCAGCGGAGCTGCGGAAGAATGGGAAGCTGACCTTCTTTGACTATCTCCTCTACCTTCGGGATATGCTGAAGGCAGATGCTTCCGCAGATGGTACCTTGATCCGCCATATTTATGAGCGGCATAAATATTTCCTCATTGATGAGTTCCAGGATACCAATCCTATGCAGGCAGAGGTGTTCTTCTACCTGACTGCTCGGGAGCCTCAGTCGGATTGGCGGAGCTGCGTTCCCCATCCCGGCTCCCTGTTTATTGTAGGTGATCCCAAGCAATCCATTTATCGCTTCCGTTATGCGGATGTTTCAGCTTTTTTGAGGATCAAGGAGCTGTTCTGCGGAGAGGTTGGGGAAGTGGTTCACCTTACCAGAAACTTCCGATCTACTTACAAGCTACGTAGCTGGTTTAACGGAGCGTTCCGTAGTTTGCTGTCGGGAGAGGATCCCTCCCAGAGCCCCTTTGAGCCCATTCCTCTGGAGAAAGACTCAGAAACTGAGAGCCTTTTCGATGGAGTCTATTCCTACTCGGTACGCAGTGGGAAGAATGCTGCACCGGAGGATCAGGATCCCGGGATGGTGGCTCGGATCATCCGACAGATCGTCAGGAATCCGTCCTACCAACTGCATCAACACGTGGACAAGCCCCGACCCGTGACCTATGGGGATATTATGCTGATCACTCCCAGGAAGACCAACATGGGCAGCTATATTCAGACCTTTGCAGAGCAGGGGATCCCTTTCCGCATTGAAGGCAAGGTGCTATTCAGCAGCTGCCCTTCTCTGGTTGCGGTCAGTCGGATCTTCACAGCGGTGGCAAATCCCCACTCTCTTCAGGCTGTTTTCGGCGCACTGACCAGCCGCCGATTCGGCTTCAACCTCAATGCGCTCCATCGGCTGAAGAACGAGGACTATGATTTTCGGCTGTATGCGGAGCATTCAGAGACGGAGCCCATAGGTGCCGCTTTGAATCAGCTTAGGAAGTTGGCACAGGAGGCATACAGACTCAGCGCTGCTGCCCTCTTTACACGGATCTTAGAGGAACTGCAGATTTTTAGATATGTCAGCTCGAAGGATTTGGAGTATGTGTATTTTGCTTTGGAGCTGCTACGCAGCGCAGAGGGAAGCGGGCAATTTGCCACTTTGACACAGGCAGCAGAGTATTTGGAGATGCTGATCAGCGACTCCTCGGATACGGAACGTGCGATCAGTCTGACAAGGAACGAGGATCGGGTACATATTGCCAACCTGCACAAGGTCAAGGGTCTGGAAGCACCCGTCGTGATCCTTGGGGACCCGTACAAGAAGGATATGTCACCGGATATTCGGGTGGAGCAGCGGGATCCTCACCCCTTGTGCTGGATCTTCTCGATTCGGGAGGGCTTTGTTCCACTCCTGTCCTGCAGCGGCTATGAGGAAGCAAAGCTGCAGGAAGCTGCATGTATGGAAGCTGAGAAGCAGCGGCTTCTGTATGTAGCTGCCACTCGTGCCAAGCAGGTTCTTCTTGTTGCAGATGCCACCACTGCGGACGGAAGCAGCGATGAGCATAATCCGTGGAAGTTCTTTGTAGACCGGTGTGACGGCGAATTTTTCAGCAGCTTCCCGGCAGGTGAACCTATGGCTGCTCCTCAGAAAGCAAGGGTTCCTACGGAGGCACTTTATGACGAAGAGGACGATCAGCCTATCCATCCCCTGTCCATGGAAAGCAGCTATGCCATCCGCCGCCCCAGTCAGATTAAGCTGAAGGGCAAAACCTCCGGGGAACGAGAGCTTGAGGATGAAGGATCCACCCATACGGAAGCCCATGCTCCCCGTATAAATGCAGCCTTAGTGGGCACATTGGTACACAGTCTTATGGAGGCTCTGGTTTCTTCGCACAATACCGTTTCCTTGCCGGAGCTTGCTCGGGATATCGCTTCGGAATACGAGGCGGAGGGGGAGTTCTATGAGAAGCTGCTTGTCAAGGTGGGGACTACCATCCGCAACGGCGGCTTCCCTCAGGAATCCGAGGCACCTAAGGACATCCTTCCCGTGCTGTTAGCTGCACAGGAGGTCTATTGCGAGGTACCCTTCTGCCATAAGTCAGGCAGGGACATCTGGCATGGCATTATGGATGTGATCTACCGCATAGACGATCAGTGGTACATTCTGGACTACAAGACCAATGCCGAGGCACAGGATCTGGATACTATCTACAAGGAGCAGTTGACTGCTTATGTGGAAGCATTCCACACTCTCACAGGTCAGACAGCCATACCTCTGATCTATCATATTGATGTGTGAGCCTGTATTTGGGTGCTTTTGAACGAGTTGAGAAGCGTGCTTTTACGATGTAATAGAATAAATAGATCTATATTGAAATAGGAGAAAGTATATAGTACGAGGGGATGGTTCTCTGTGTTGCGAGAAATAGTTCTGTTTTCTTCGAAAAAGACTAATATTTCTGTGTGCTGAGATAGCAAAACTTTCAGATTTGACTCAGCACATAGAACCGTCCTCTGTGTTGTGTTTCTGACCCTGTGTTAGGCTCTCATTGCCTACTCCGATACCGCATTAGACTTCTTCAGCTGATTCATTCCGAAGAAAACGAACACCTACCAAAGGGGACTGTCTCACAACCCGTGAGACAGTCCCTCAGTCTTTCTAT
>JAGBGB010000315.1 GCA_017936205.1 Oscillospiraceae bacterium | reverse complement strand
GCCACGGGCGAAGACACAGCTTCGCCCCTACAGCGCATGATTTTCGCTGAAGGCCTTGCTATATAGCGGTTTGCTTATCAAAGGTTATAACCTGAAAACGGATTAACCGTTTTATTATGCTGCTGGTAAGCGGCATGGCGGCAAAGCCGCCAAGAAATGCCGTGTAATACTGTTCTTGCCGCCATAGGTGGTGCAGGATATTCATCCTGCAATAAAATGGTTTACAAACCATTTTATTAAGAAACAGTATTATAAGGGATCCGTGGGGTAAGGAGATCCAGCTGATTATGGAAGACTTGCCCCGTTCCCGTGTCATTTGCGTATAAATGATTGATTCCTTCATTATTACAGAAGAAGCTGATTTCCAACCGTTCCTCCTGTCCCTGAAGCTCTGCATACACTGTAAAATCCGCATCCCAACCTGTAAACTTATAAATGGAGCGGTAATGATTCTCCCTAAATCGGAACCCCTTCCCGAACAGATCATCCAACTGTTTGCTGTAAAGATTTTCCATATATTCCTTGAATGCTGCTTCGTCAAGGTCTATGATCTGCCATAGTCGTTCACGGGTATCCTGACACCATTGCTGTGCTCGTTCCCATAACAGGGGCTCAAGCTGGTCATAAAGGGGCTTGGGCATCATAGATACGTGGTCAGAAAGATATCCGTCCTTTTCATTCATCCTGTCCCATGCACCCTCATGCAGCATGAAGGTTCCCAATTGGGTCTCGTAGGGGAAATAGCAAATTCCATTGTCCATGCGGTAGCCACCATAGGAAAGAGGTAGGTCTCCCCGATCCCAAACAAGCTCGTGAAACACCTCGATCGGGATCATTGCATCCTCTCGTCCGCTGTCCAGTATGGATCTCCACAGCTCCTCCTCGGTCAGATCTTCACCCAGACCGTCTAAAAAGCCCTCGTGTACCATCCAAGGCTCCCCATTAAGTTGGATCTCCTCCATTTCAGCCAGATAATCCTCCGGCTTCATTTCAATTGCTTCCCTATATTCCAGATACAGGGGTGAGAAATCAATATAGGATGCCGCTTTTACACTGTCCTGTGCCTCTAAAGCATCCAAATATCCGTAGCAAGTCCATAGCTCCTTGAGATTTGAGAAACAGATCCCCTCTCCCCTGTACTCATTGCGTATCATAATTGACAGGCCGATAACAGGCAGGATCATAGCTACAGCAAGAATCGACAGCCACCAGCGGTGCTTGATTTTGCGGAAACTTTTTCTGACAGCCTGCTCCTCCTTCTTAGGAGAGATCGCTATGGGTTTGGGGATCTCTCTGCAGGAAAGCAGAGCAGTACAGTAATCGCATTCTCTTAAATGCTGTTCCACTGCCTCTCTGCTCTGAGGGGAGCAAACCTCATCCTGATATAAGGGCAGCAGATCTTGTACGATTTCACAGGACAGCTTCATTTCAGTACCTCCTTCAGTATTTTTTGCTTTCCTCGGAAAAAGGTCACTCTTGCCCAGCTTTCCGATTTCCCATAGAGAGTAGCGATCTCGGCAAGCTTGATCTCCCCGAGAACATGCATGATAAATACGTCCTGATAGGGCTCTTCCAGTTTCAGAATTGCTTCCCGAATCAGCATCTGCTGTTCTTTTTTCAGAAGCATAGCCTCAGGATCTTCCTCAGCCGAAACGCTCAGCTCCTCAAGAGGTAGCTGCTCAAATCGCTTGCTCCGTCTGCACTCCTTGTACCATGCATTTTTCCCGATCTGACAGAGCCAAGTATAAAGACTGCAGCGGCCTTCAAATCGATCAATGTTCTTTAGTGCTCGATAGAAGGTTTCCTGCAGCAGCTCCTCTGCCTTGTCTTCATTCGCCGTTAATTGCAGCAGAAAGCGATAAACAGGACGGGCGTAGTCTTCATATATATTCTGAAAGGTAGCCATAGCCCTGTCCCTCCTTTCTGCGTTCAGGAATCTGCTCGGCTATTATTTATGATAATGTGAGATCCCGTAAAGATCTCTATACAGACTGCCAACACCGTTTATGAGGTACAAAAGAGCGGCACTGATCATCGGCATAAAATACCATGGGATCGGCAGCTTCCCCAGGAGCAGAACGATCGGTGCGTGAGCTATATAGGCAGGAAGGGTATCTGTACCATATTTCGTAAAGAAATAACGTTTGCCCGGGAGAAATGCCAAGAGAAACATACAACAACCCCCACCAATCCCATAGGCGGCAAGGCGATACAAGGCTCCCCAGGGCATCCCACTACAGGAATCCGCTTGATAAAGGAACTCCACAGGGATCCACTTAAGCCCATGCAGCAGAAGGCATACTGCAAGGAAAGCAGGCATAACAGAGTATAGACGAAGCTTCTGCCAATTCTTCCCGGGATCCGTAAGAACTCCTGCAAAGAAGTACGGGAAAAACACCAGTGTTCGAGACAAGGAAAGTTCCCTGTTGATCATGGGAATGTAGCCCGCTGCACAGCCCGTAAGCAGAGACAGCAGAAGAAGCGGAATGCTCCATCTTCCGCCAAAATAATGAAACCACAAGTAAGTCATAAGCATCCATGTAGCGGCGCTGAGAAGATAATGATATTAAGCCACTTGTTGAGGCAAAACCTGCCATGGAGTTTGGGGTATATGATATGGAAGCAGGAGAAACAAAGTGGCTAAAGG
>JAGBGB010000314.1 GCA_017936205.1 Oscillospiraceae bacterium | reverse complement strand
TGTGTCTTCGCCCGTGGCACTACGATTTTGAACCATACTCAAAAAGAACGATGCTCTTTGCCATTCGGTAGGTTCTCGGGCGAAGACACAGCTTCGCCCCTACGCACGGTGCAGTCTTTTGCTTGCGAGCAATACCATATTGGGTAGTAAGCTTACGAAAGGTGATAGCCTGAATCGGGATTTGGTGGCGAAGTGATTCAGGGTCTGTCTCAGCTTGGTTGTGAGACAGACCCTGCTTGGGTATATGGGGAATTTATGCGCAGTCTGTTCCGCACGGAAGGGGGATCAGAGGCAGATCCTGCATTCGGAGCCGCGGTCGGTCTTGGTGACTCGGATCTTGGCATGGATATTTTCTGACATAGCGTCTACATGGGAGATGATGCCTACCATGCCGGAGCTGCCTCGGATGTAGTCCAGCACATCCAGCGCATCCTGGATGCGGCTCTTATCCAGGGAGCCAAAGCCTTCGTCAATGAACATGGCATCCATGTGGACTCCGTGCCCCTGTGCCTGAACCACAGTGGACAGTCCGATGGCAAGGCAGAGGGATACTAAGAACTTCTCGCCGCCGGACAAGGTGTTGACCTTTCGGCTATCTTGACTTCCGCTGGTGTATACATCCAGCTCGAGCCCCTTCTGATGGACACGGCCGCTTGCTTCGTCAGAGCGGGAGAGCTGATATCGACCGCCGCACACCTTTTTCAGGATCTGATTGGCGGTTGCAGTAATGGCTGTCATCATGACCCCCAGTACATAGCGCTGCAAACTGACTCCGCTGGAGCCGGTGATCCGTTTGGAGAATTCCAGTGCTTCATCCGCTTTATGCCTGTTTCTCTGATATTTCTCCACTGCCACAGTAAGCGCTTCTATGTCTGCGTTCATGGTAGAAAGCTCCTTTTCACCTGTTGCGAGATCCGTGATCAGAGTCTGACGGCGCTTCTCTGCCAGCTGTAAGAGAGCCTCGATCTGCTTCAGATCGGGTCTTTCTTTTCCTACGAGGGCTTCCTGCTTGTCCTCATAGTCCTTCTTTGCGCTTTGGAGATCCTTGTGGAAGCTGATCAGTTGGATCCGCTTCTGATTCTTCTCCTCAGGCTCCATACAAGCCGACTGATAGTGGGCATCATCGGAGAAGCCGGCTTCTGTACGGGCTTCTTCCCAGCTTGCTTGGCGCTCCTTGAAGCGCTCCGCCGCTTCGTTGAATGCTGTTTCCGCAGCTTCGGCTAAGGATCGTGCAGTTCCCTGATTGGTTCGGGCAGCAAGCAGACTTGCCTGCAGCTTGCTTTCTGCGATCTCATAGGCTTGGATGCCTTTCTGCAGCTCTTGGATCTTTTTCTCCAGGGCAGCACTGTCGGAAATGTCGGCTATGCACTGCTCTTTTGCAGATTCATAGGCACTGTCTGCGGCAGCTTTGCTTCGCAGAGCCTCTTCGTATTTGCTCTTGACCTCATTATAGGTTGCTTCTGCATCCTTAGCCTTCTTACGACAGGCATCCGAGTGGGAAGCAGCCTCGTCCAGCTTTTTGTTAATGCTGTCAAGCATTTCGTCGGTAATGTGGCCATCGATGGCTTTAGCGGGCTGGGGATGGACGGTGCTGCCGCAAACGGGACAGGGCTCGTTGTCTTCTAACTGCTCGGCAAGGACAAAGCCGATCCCTCGGAGATACAGCGCCTGTGCCTGTGCCTGCTCTTCTCGCAGAGCAGCCTGTGTTCGGAAAGCGGCTTCCAGCTCCTTCCCGGCGGTGCTTAGGGCAGCTTCTGCTTTGCTTGTACTGCTCTTCAGAAGGGTGCAGGTAGCTTCTGCTTGAGAGACAGCGATCTCCTTTTCCATCAGACTGCTGTAAACATCCCGCTTTCCTTCCAGGTATGCTTTGGTGCTCTTGTTCTGCTCATTGGCAGCTCGACCCTTCTCATGGGCTTCCCACTGAGCACTCAGGGTAGCTAAAGCCTGTTCCATCTGCTCCAACGCTGCTTTGGCATCTGACAGCTTGGCGCTCTTCCCTTGCTTGTCCTCTAAGGCAGAGTGATAATGGCTGAAGCTGTCTGCCACTTCGTCGGCTTTATCACTCAATTGGAGGCTCTGCTCCAGGAGCTTATACTGTGCTTCGGAGCGTTGCAGCTCCTCCCACAGCTTTTTTGCAGCGTCACATTTGCAGAAGGCATCTTCGATCTGAGAGACTTCCTTCCACTGTGCCAGCTTGCTGTCGTAGTCCTTTTGGGCAGCCTCTAAATTGGCTGTGATCTGTTGCAGCATTTCCTGCAGGGTGCTTGCTTTCTGTGCCAGCTCTTCCGGAGTTTTGCAGCCGTAATGCTCTAACTTAAAAATGATCCTGCTGTGCTCCTGCTTCACCTGCTCGTCTTGTGCGTGGGCTCGTGCATGGAGCTTTGCTGCAACCCGATTCCAGCGTTGTGCTTGAAAAAGAGTGGTCAGGATCTCTTCCTTCTCGTTGGAATTAGATACCAGCAGCGTTTCGAATTTCCCCTGAGGCAGGAGGATGACCTGACAGAATTGGGCATGACTTAGACCGATGAGCTCCTCGGCTTTTTTGTTCATGTATCTTTGAGTTGCCTTACTGTCCTCTATGGGAATGAAGGTTTCGTCTACCATATACTGGCATTCGAAATCCTCGCGGAATTTGGTCTCAGAGGGAGCAGCGCTGTCCTCTGCAGCTTCTTGTTTGGATTTCCTGCTCTTGATCGGGATCAGGGAACGGTAAAAGCGGTAATACATCCCCTTGACCTCAAAAATAAACTCTACAGAGGTGGGCTTATGGGCAGGGGCTTGCTTGTTCCGCATAGCGATCAGGTCTCCGCGGGAGCCTCCGCTGGATTTGCCGTAGAGGGCATAGCACATGGCTTCTAAAATGGTGGTTTTTCCGGAGCCGGTATCTCCGCAGATCAGGAAAAGACCGCTTTTTTCCAGCTGACTGAAATCAACAAATTGTGGCTCCAAATAGGGGCCGAAGCATTCGAATTTGACAGAGATCGGTTTCATTCTGAGTCCTCCTGTTCGCATTCCGCCAGAGCCCGGCGGAATTCTTGGATCTGCTCCTCTGTGGGAGCATAATCGAAGCATTCTGCCATGAATTTACACATAATGTCTGTTTCGTCCAGACTGCGGACCTCCTCCTCCGTGAGGGAGGAGCCTTCGGACTGGCCTGCGATGCTCTTTCCCTTCAGCTCAAGCAGGTAGGGGAAGCGTTCCAGAAGCTCTGCATGAAGCTCAAGCCCTGCATAACGGTCTGTAACCTCCAGTCGAAGGTAATCATTCTTCAGATCCTCCCGACGAATCAGCTCCTCGTAGGTTCCTGTTACGGTTTTTCGATCCCGAAGAAGGGGAAGGGGAATGAACTGCTGCTCCATCGTATCTGTATCGATCAATACAACGCCCTTTTCCTGCAGCTCCTCGCTGCCGAAGGAGTATTTAATGGGACAGCCGCAATAGCGGATATGGGGAGCAATGATCTGGGGCTTGTGGATGTGTCCAAGAGCCACATAGTCAAAGCCTTCAAACACATCCTTGGAAATCGCAGAGGCATAGCCCAGCTTTGCAGCACGGTCAGAGTCTGAGAGCTCTGCATTGACGATGTAGGAATGGCTTAGGATAATGTTCCGCCGCTTGGGATCCATGGTCTGACGAATACGGTCGCAAAGGAGCTTTGCACCGTCTTCTGTTGTGCGGATCTGCTCCTTCTGTTCCGGGAACAGGGCGGTTACGGCATCCCGCTGGAAGAAGGGCAGGGGATATACAGCTACCTTCCCGTCATCCAGTAGCACGGGCTGGGGATCCTTCTTCAAGCTGCCGCTGACGAACATGCCTGATGCCTCCAGCAGCTTGCTGCAGGAGGACAGACGGGCAGCGCTGTCGTGATTGCCTGCAATGAGGATGAAGGTCACACCCAACTCCGTACAGAGGGTGGTTGCGGCCTCGTCAAAGAGCCGAATGGCCTCTGCGTTGCTTATGGTGGAGTCATAGACATCTCCTGCACACAGAACAGCCTCAACCCTTTCCCGTCGGATCAGGTCATATAGCTGCTCCAGGAAGTACCGTTGGCATTCCTCGTAGTTTCCTGTTGCTACAGGCATACCGAAATGCCAGTCGGAGGTATGGATCAATTTCATAGAGCTTCCTCCTTAAAGTAGGGTAATTTCGCAATGAATTGCTTTGCGGCCTCTATGGCCTCAGGGGGATCGGTGATGCGGATCCGATCACCATATTGGAACAGCCAGCCCCAGAAGGTGGGACTGATCTGTACGGGAACGGTGATCTGATACCATTCCTCTGATACAGAGGTAATACTGACCCGTTCTCCGAAACGGTCGTAGATCGAGCCTGTCATGGAGCTGTGGAATCGCAGGGTTACAGGAGTTTCTTTGCCGGAGAACATCTTGAAGGCTCGTGCAGCATAATCCGGGATCGTCTTTCTCAGCTCCACAGATGAGGGGGAATTGTATGTATCCTCTATCCGAACATCCTCCATACGATCGATTCGGAAGGCTTTGATGCCGTCCTGAAGGGGGCTGAGGGCGGCCAGGTAGTATCTGTCCTCTGACAGCACCAGACCGAGAGGCTCGGCTGTAAATCGGGTCTTCTGCAGACGGTAGATCTTCCGATGGTCTGTATCTAAATCAAAGTACAGGAAGGAGATCTGCTTATTCTCGGACAGTGCGTTCTCAATGGTATCTACGTTGTAGTAGACACTCTCGTTACTGCGCTTGCGCCTGTTGTAGGGGATGTGAGTTTGCTGCAAACGACTGGCTCCGTGATGTCCGTTAAGGGATGCTAATTTGGCAGTCAGCGTTTCCGTTTTCCTGGGGGTGATAAAATTGGATGCCTGGACTGCGTCAATGAGGATCCGCAGCTCCGGGACAGAAAATGCCCGATCAGCCACATAGTAGCCCTTTTCGTGACCGCACTGAACGATCATGACCTCGAAGCCCCAATGATTCAGATCCGCAATGTCTTTCGCCAGAGTCCGTCGGTCGCAGGAGATCCCCTCCTGCTCCATCAGCTCTAACAGAGCGTGAGTTCGCAGGGGGTGGAATTCATCTGACTCTCGCTTCAAGAGCTCCCACAGGTATAGCAGCTTGATCTTTTGCAGTGCAGGCTTGTCCATAAGTCACCTCTGTTTGATAGTGAGCTTATTATACCATAAATATTCCAAGAAGAAAAGATGACAAGTGTCCGAATATTGTGACACTTGCCGTTGCAGACGAATCCTCTCCTTGACTTCCTGAGATACTTGCAGTATGGTAGTCCTATAGGGTCCTAAACGATAAATGAATGAAGGAGAAATGGTTATGAAAAGATTTTTCGCAATGCTTCTGTGCCTATGTCTTGTGGCAGGACTTCTTCCCATAAGTGCCCGGGCAGCAGACAGACACTCTATTATGTATGATTACACGACCTTGCCCACAGACCAACTGGTGTTTCAATGCGGTGAGACAGCGGTGATCCCCTTTAAGCTCTACCGGGGTTCTCAGGCTTCATCCTATGAGAGATACTACATTTATATTGTCAATTCCAATGGTGGCAAAGAATTTGAACTTGTAGAGGATTTTAAGTTCGGTTCCGCCTATATTATCAACCTTTCTACGAAGTGGACTGTGACTTGTGAGCCCGGGATCTATACTCTGGAGTATTATGACAGTACGTCTTCTTCTGTGGGTCATAAGAAAATCCCCATTAAGATCGAGGCTGTACCGGGTGAACACATCCAGATGAACCATACCAAGAAGCAGCAGGCGGTTCTTGGATATCCCAATCAGGCTACCTCTGCATGGATCAATACTGCTGCGACCTATCAGAGATGGTCCTTCGATGCGCCCATTGCCTATGAGTTGCAGCTGAAGGAAATGTACATCGGCAAGACCGCACAGGGCATCGCCTACAGTGAGTTTTCCCTTAACGAAGAGCCCACTGACAGTCAGCAGTGGATCTTTATGAAATTCCACTTAAAGAACTGTGGCACAGAGGAACTGGAAGCAGACGATATTATCTACGAAGATAGATTCTATACATCCACCGGTTCCACCTTCAAGGTGTTTGATACTGCCACATTAGGCGGAAGTAGGGAACCCTATGGTGTTTTCGATGTGAAGCTGTTCCCCGGAGCCTCCTCTGATGTTTGGATCGGTATCCTTGCAAATAAAGCAGACGGCTTCCCCTTGATGCAGCTGTATTGCGGATATTCCAACGGAAAGAACACCTATGCCTGGGTGGACACCAACCCCTTCCGTTCTGAGGTTCACATTCACAGCTATACGCTCTTATCTGAGGTTAAGGCTACCTGCTATGACAGCGGAATGGTCACATCCGGCTGTGCCTGTGGATATGTCTTCAGCAGTGTTACGAAGCCTCTCGGACATAATATGAAGGACGGTGTCTGCACACGCTGCGGTTATGACCTTCCCTTCGAGGATATCAAGCCTACGGACTGGTATTACAGTGCAGTCAAGTTTGCTGTGACTGAGGGTCTGTTCAACGGAACCAGCAAGACCAAATTCAGCCCCAACACCACCATGACCCGAGCTATGCTTGTAACGGTTCTGTGGAGGTTTGCAGGTCAGCCTAAGGATGGACAGAACACCTTCGGAGATGTTCCTGCAGATCAGTATTATACCGATGCCGTTGCTTGGGCTTCCGCAAACAATGTGGTAAACGGTGTGGGCAAGAACCGATTCAATCCCAACGGCGTGATCACCCGTGAGCAGATGGCAACCATCCTGTTCCGCTATGCAGAAGCAAACGGCTTGAATACCGAACTGAGAGGCGATCTGAACAGCTTCTCTGATGGCAACAAGGTCAGTGGCTATGCCAAGGATGCCATGAGCTGGGCTGTGGGTATGGGTTTGATCAACGGCTCTAAGGGCAGGCTGGATCCTCAGGGAGGCGCCACCCGTGCTCAAGTCGCAGCTATCCTCATGCGTTACATCGAAGGTGTTATTTCTAACTAACAAGAGATTTTCTTATAATAATACCTAAAAAGGTGCTGTCTTATATGGGAGAACCCCATGTAAGGCAGCACCTTCTGCAATCCTGCTTTATAGGGAGCCACACTCCCTATGCAGAAAGAGGGGAGTCGAGACGATTGAAAAAACCGATCCTTTTCAGTGATTTTGAAATGCCCCTACCTTCCGGGAAAGATGTTTGTAACGAATGGGGGATCATACAATCTTATGATTATACTGAGTTTCTTTAGAAAGACATTTTTAATGGCTACTTTCTATAGCCCGAAAGGGCGTAGAAACTCGTACAAGACGCCTTATGTGCCCAGCAGGGCACATAAGGTCCAATTAAAAGTGTCCACTTTTAATTGGACAGTAGTATTAGAAAGGCAGTGGGGATTCTGCTTGCATTTTTTTAGGGAAATAAAGAAAAGGAGGAAGGAGAATGAAATATCCATGGTTTACTTTGTTTGTAATCGTGCTGATTTTGTGTGGTCTTCTGTGTGGCTGCTTCCCGTTTGATATTCCCAGAGGGCGGTATGATCTGGGTCTGGAGATCAATTTGGGAACGAATCTGCCGGAGGGGGGAGAGGTGCTGTACAAGCTCTTTGCCCCTATGGGGAAGGATGCAAAGGAATATGCTGCGATCCAATACCGGGAGGGGAGCTCCATCACGGAGCATTTCCAATGGAAGCCCATGGACGAGAAGGCATGGGCAGAGGTCGAGCGTCTTATAGAATCTATGGAGCTGTATATTTCTCGCAACGAAGGAGAGGAGCCCATTCCCTCAGATTGCAAGCCCTCACAGGATATGCTGTATACTACAGTTCCGGATAAGCCTACCTTAGCCAATCCTTATGTGTATTTTGTGTTTTCTCCTCAGGAACTGCGAGTCTATGTGCTGATCAACCTAACATAAACGGAATGTGAAGGAAAACAGAAGGTGCTGTCTTATATGGGAGAACCCCATGTAAGGCAGCACCTTGGTGTTATTTGTGGTATTTTGTTCCGGCGGCAATGGTTTCTGCACGGTAGAGCTGTTCCAGAGCCATGACTCGCATCAGATGATGGGGAAAGGTCATGGGACCGAAGGACAGACGGAAATCTGCCAGCTTCTTGATCTCCGGGTCAATGCCGAAGGAGGAGCCGATGAGGAAGCAGGCGGCACTTTTGCCGCTGAGCTTCACCTGCTGCAGCTTCTCCGAAAGGGCCTCGGAGGATAGCTCCTTCCCCTCCGGGGTCAGGACACAGAACCAGGCTCCCTTGGGAAGCTGGGCACGGATCAGCTCTGCCTCCTTTGCAAGACCGCTGCGGATCTCCGTAAGGTTGGGATCCTCCGGCAGACGGGTTTCAGGCAGCTCAAGGAGCTTAAATTTACAGTAGGCTCCCAGCCGCTTGGCATATTCCTCTGCGGCAGAAATATAGAACTTCTCCTTGCACTTGCCTACGGTGATCAGGGTGACGGAAAACATAGACTGCTCCTTTTACCGCAGGAAGCCTTCTAAGATCTTGGCTTCGGCTTCCTCCGGGGTCATGCCCAGAGTCATGAGCTTCAGGATCTGTTCCCCTGCGATCCTGCCAATGGCTGCCTCATGGATCAGGGAGGCATCTACATGATTGCAGGTGATCTCGGGGATGGCACGAACCTTTGCTTCACCCATAATAATGGCATCGCACTGTACATGGCCAAAGCACTTGATGTTGCCCTCTACTCTGGGGTAGAACACCTGAGTAGAGCTGTCCTGTGCCACGGAACGAGAAATGACCTGTGCCTTGCTGTCCTCTCCGTTGAGGAAGATGTCCATTTCGGAATCTGCGTGCTGGTCGTTGTGGGTCAGCAGGTTTTCACGGACAATGATCTCACTGCCGGCACCCTGGCAAACCACCTTGGTGTACCGCTTGGTGTCATCTACGCCACGGATCTGGGTGGTTTCTAAGGTGACGGAGGCGCCCTCCTCCAGATACAGGACGGTCTGGGGGTTCAGAATCCGCTTGCCGCTGCCTTCGCCGTCGCCGTAGTGCTTCTCTACATACTTGACCTTGGCGAACTTGCCTACATGGAAGGTATGCAGTCCGTTGTGCTCCGAATCGCAGTCACCGCAATTATGGATGCCGCAGCCTGCTACGATGGTCACATCGGCGTGTTCTCCAATGAAGAAATCGTTATATACCAGATCCTTCCGACCGGATTCCGTGACCACTACGGGAATGTGTACCCGTTCGTTCTTGGTGTGGGGAGCAATGCGGATATCGATGCCGTCCTTGTCGGTCTTGGATTCAATGACAATATTCTCTGTATTGCGACGGAATGTCTTCTGTCCGTCAGAGCGGATGTTGATGGCACCTTCTCCTGTGCCCTTCAGATCCGCAACCATTTCTAAAATGTGCTTCTGGATATCGTTCAGCATTTGTTGTTCACCTCCAGCATATTGCAGCTTGAGACGGTGTCTGCAAGGATTTTGGGATAGATCTGATCCACGCTGCCACGGTCAGACAGGCTGCCGTTGGCAATGAGGATGATCTCGTCAGCCAGACGGATGATCCGCTCCTGATGGGAGATGATCAGAATGGTGGCTTCCTTCTTGTCGTGGATCTCCTTAAAGGTCTCCGTCAGTCGGGCGAAGGACCACAGGTCAATGCCTGCCTCCGGTTCGTCAAAGATCATCAAATCGGACTTCCTTGCCAGAATGGTGGCGATCTCGATCCGCTTGACCTCACCGCCGGATAGGGAGGTGTCCACATCTCGGTCAATATAATCTCTGGCACAGAGCCCCACCTTGGTCAGGTAGGAGCATGCCAGATCGTGACTGATCTTGGTTCCTGCGGCTACGGTCAGCAGATCCCGAACCTTCATACCCTTGAAGCGGGGAGGCTGCTGGAAGCCGTAGGAAATGCCCATTTTCGCACGATCCGTAACAGAGAGATTGGTAATGTCTGCACCGTTCCACAGGATCTGTCCTCCTGTGGGCTGGTAGATGCCCATAATGGCTCGGGCCAGGCTGGTCTTACCGCCGCCGTTGGGACCGGTAATGACCACGAACTTCTTGTCCTCAATATTCAGGGAGACATTCTTCAGGATATCAACAGGTCCGTTTTCTCCCTCTACACGATAGGATAAATTCTTTATTTCAAGCATGGGTTTTCCTCTTTTGCATCATAATTTGGATCCTGCATAAGCCCGGATCGGCTTCTGCACTTCGAGTATACCATATTTTGCCCCGCTTTTCAATCTTTATCGCTAATATTTCCTGAATTCCCGTTGACCAAAAGTCCACGAGCCCTACAACAAAGAGTCAACTTCCGATTTTTCGTACCATTCGTAGGGGCGCGCATTGCGCGTCCGACAACCGCCAAGAATTGGTGGTTGTGAAAAATGTTTCGATTTTTTGGGAAATACATTATTTTTGGTGGTTTTTGTGTTCATGCCGT
>JAGBGB010000313.1 GCA_017936205.1 Oscillospiraceae bacterium | reverse complement strand
AACGGGATTTGTGAAATGCACGACCTGCGTGAAATATTGCTTCGCAATGTGAAATACCTGCGGGCGCGGGTGGATTTATTTCATTTCACATTCGGTGGAATGCCGAATATTTCACAATGACCGCAGGTCATTATTTCACATCCGAAGGATATTTCACTATGATTTTTCTAACGATTATGATATAATTTAGGCAAGAAAGGCGGTGTTAACATGGCTGAATCAAAACTTCGGGAACTTTCAACTGATTTTGCGGTGAAAATGATTAAACTTTGCGAGACGATCAAAGGACATTACGCCCTAAACTATTTGAGGTGATATTTATGAAACGAATGGTGTGCGTATTTCTTCTCTGTGCACTTCTTTTCCAACTTGTCCCTTATACGGTGCCCAAAGCCCGGGCTGCACGGTACACAGATGCACAGTGGCAGGAGCTCCTTGACAAATGGCAGAGATACCTATGCGGTGATGAGTCCGTGGACTGGGAGGACCCTGAGATCCGCAAGATCTTAGGCGGCACCAATGCAGCCGGGGT
Source organism: Oscillospiraceae bacterium (assembly GCA_017936205.1). Classification (GTDB taxonomy): domain Bacteria; phylum Bacillota; class Clostridia; order Oscillospirales; family Oscillospiraceae; genus JAZOXB01. The sequence continues at coordinate 12,293 of JAGBGB010000313.1, read as the reverse complement.
CAGTGTTTCCGGTATTTCCTTCTACGGGGGCAACTCCTGGACCCAGTTGGAAAAAAACCGTGATAATCCGGATCGAGTGATAGGAGACACTCCTGTGATTGTTAGCACTCCCAGCTCCGTGATGGGTGACCAGTTTGTGCATCTGTGGCGGATGGCAAGAGCCTATGCCACAAAGAACACAGTATATTCCTACCTGAACCAAAGCGGACAACCAGAAAGCGTTACCCTCTACCACAATGCCCAGCTCCGTTCTGCTATCTTCTATGGCTTGAAGAAGGCTTCCAATTATTTCACATGGGACAGATGGTGGGAGCAGATCAATCACAGCACTGCAACGGATACATATAACTGGTGGGATTGGGCATACAATGCCGAGCTGCATATCGGTCAAACACTGATCGCATTGCAGCCCTACCGGACAGCAGAGGAGGCTGCCATTGCCACTACCCTCATGGACACCTCCCTTCGACTGATGGATCGCATTCGCCCCAATGTCTCCCCCTACGGCGATCAGTCTACTTATGAGTACCGCCGCACCAGATTGAATGTCTGCTCCATGATTGCTGCTTTGACGAAGAATGAGAACCTAATGGAAGAAACCAGAACCAATCTCGAGAACTTTATGGTCAGCGACCAGACACTGTTTGATGGGGTGAAGACGGACGGCTCCTATGTGTGCCACCTCTATTTCTCCATGGAGGGAACCTACGGCAGAGATGTTCTGATCGAGCGGATCATCGATATCTATGCGGTTCTGGCAGGTACGGCATTTGAGCCGGATTCTCCTGATAAGATCAATCAATTTAACTGGATCATGGACACCTTTGCCCCTGTGATGCATAATGGTGTTCTTATGTCCATGTGTAACGGACGCGAGCCTGCGCTTGGACTGTCTGCGGGGGCTCATGTGATCTCTGCTGCGGTGCAGCTGATCGGATGCTTCGGTGAGAAGGAGGATCTGCAGCTGAAGCAGTTCATTCGACAGATCGTGGTGCAGGATACGGCAGAGGAAACACAGAAAGCCTATTCCCGCTTTGCTGTTGCCTTGGGAGAAGTGAATCAGGTGCAGATCCTGAAGTCCGTTGTTTTTGATGATGTGGTGCCGGAAAGGACCGAAGCCTATGCCGGGATGCGCTATGCCACGGATCGGGCAGTTCAGCACCGGCAGAATTATACCGTAGGCTTGGCTATGAGCTCCAACCGCATTGCTACCCACGAAAGTATCTGGGGCAGAAACCGTTACGGCTGGTATACGGGAGACGGCGCTCTCTATGTGTACAACGATAATACTACCTATAACTATGACCAATATGGTGATATCTACCAGCGCTTTGCCAACAAGTACCGCATCCCCGGCACTACGGAGGAGGAAAGCACCACACGGCAGCCTTGGTGTGACCGCTACCATTATCTGCCCGGAATGACCTTCACCTCGGACACCGCTACAAAGACTATTATTTGGGAGCCAAAATACCACGAGGATGGAATGCCTGTAGGCAGCTTTGTAGGTGGTGTGGAATTTGATGGGAAGTACATTGCGGCAGCCATGGACTTTGAGGCATATAACTGGGATGAGAAGGAGTCTGCGGAAGAGGTGGCTCTGATCCATTGCTATACCTCCAATGACGAAAATCTCGAAAAGTACAAGAAGCATCAGGTGGTTGACAGCAACCTCAAGGCACAGAAATCCTACTTCCTGTTCGATGATGAGATCGTCTGTATTGGCTCCGATATTGACTATTCTACTACAAACAGCCCCATCAATACCTATGTGGACAATCGGGAATTGCGAGAGAATACCGTAGGTGTGACTGAAACGGTCTATGGTACGGAGGATATCATCGTTGACGGTACTTTGCTGGACAAGGTCAATTCCTTTTCTACACCTATGCACTTCACCGATCCCTCTTGGGTCTACCAAGAGAACTTCGGTGGTTATGTGTTCCCCAAGGGCGGTGATGTCTATGTAAATAAAACCTTCCGCCAGTCCAGCAACGACGGGAATGCCGCCAATGATGACTATAATGAATACTACTTAGGGATCAATCCCACCAATACCAAGATCAGCTTCTTCGAACTGTGGCTCAGCCATGGGCAGAAGCCTGTAAACGAAACCTACAGCTATATCATGCTGCCGGAAAAAACCGCAGAGGAAACGCAGAGCTATTCCGCCAATCCTGATATTACAGTGCTGGAGGCAACGGACAAGCTCCATGTTGTGAAGGAGAATACTCTGGGTATCACGGCCATCGTCTTCTGGCGCGCAGGCTCTTATGGCGGGATCACTGTGGATCGACCTATGATCGTCATGGTACAGGAGCAGGACGGAAAGTACACCATCAGTGTCAGCGACCCGACCCAGAAGCTCCAAAGCGGAAGGATCACCATAAATCGCAGCCTCACTACCCTCTGTGCTGACAAGGAGATCGCTGTGTCTGCCGGTGAGAAAACCACCCTTGCGGTGGACTTCAGCGGACTCACGGGCGAGACGGTTTCTGCTACCTTTGCAACCAAAACACAGCCCTATTTGATGTTCGACTTCAACTCCGAAACCTCCGGGAAGTATGCCAATCCTACCTATGGTCACTATGATTATTCCAACTCTAAGTATTGGGCAACCGGCCATATTGGTGGGGTAGAGGCTACCATTAAAAATGGCACTATGACCTTCCCCTTGGCTACAGGCTATAATGCAGAAGGGATCCCCTTCTCTACCACCAACATTGAGCCTTCCGATTCTGTGACGAACTATGCTCCCTCTGCGGACAACACCAAAGCCAATGTGCTGAGCTTTGATCCTGAGAATGCAGAGATTTTCCAGATCCGCTTCAAGCTCGACAATGCCACCCTTTACGGTGGACAGACCCCCGGTGTGCACCTAAACTACCTCCCGGCCGGTGCGACCAAATGGAGCTGTGCTGCCAATACCGCCGAGACACCGAATCCTTGGCATGAAAGTATTATGATCAAATTCAGCAGCAGCTATTTGGACGGCGGCAGCGCCGAGGGGCAGTATGTTACATTGACGGCATCTCTGGATGGGAAGCGGTTCCGATCCTACGATCTGATCAAGGGGATCATGATCGGTTTCAGCAATCTGCGAGGGGGCAGTGTTACCATTGATCATATTTACATCGGGCCGAAGACGGAGGAGCTGTATTTTGGCTTTGATGACAATTCCACACGCTATCATATGGGAGCCTACGGAGGCTATGACTATGATGCAGAGAATGGAGCCCATTGGGCGGTGGCATGCTCCGAGAAAACAAAGAATCATTTCTATATTGACGATCAGGCAGGTACCCTGAGTCTCTATGTTACAGAGGACTTCAATGGGGACAGCACCAAGCAATACGGTCCCTATGTTGAGACCTCTCGGATCTCCGGAAGCTATCCATGGACTTCACAGGATCTGCATCCCCTTACATATACACCGGAGAAGGCAGAGGTTCTGCAGGTCCGTTTCAGAACTGAGGGGGTTATTGCGGACGGCATACAATCCGCTGTCCTGATCGCCCTCTACACGGCGCAGAAGAACGACACAGTGACCCGCTATGCCGATTGTACGAAGGTTTTCACTGTGCAAAACGGTGTATACCAGACGGTAACCATTCCTCTGGGAGAGAATTTTACGAAGGCGGATGCTATCAATTCCCTTGGACTGCGATTCCGTAACTTGAAGCCCGTTGATGGAGCGGCTGCGGGAAAGGTGGAGATCGACTATATCTATGTAGGTACACGGGAAGCTGCGCCCTCCGTCGGTCTGTATTTCGGCTTTGAGGACACAGAGGAGGATCGTCTCCGCTACAGCATGGATACCTATGGCGGTACCAACTTCGATGTGGGGAACTGGAGCTACAGCGCAAGAACAAGTGCTCCGGTGTATGATCTGTCAGAGGGAACCATGAGTGTGACCCTTCTGCCCGATGCATCCGGCGCTCTGTATATGCAGTCCGGACCCAATCTTCATAAGGACTTCCCCCTGCACTACGATCCCTCTGATGCAGAGGTTGCCCAGCTTCGCTTTAAGCTGGAGAATTTCAAGAAATCCGGATTGCCCTATGTTACCCTATATTATTATGAGGATGCCAATGCCCGACGAAACGAAAAGGACACCCTGCAGAAGCTGTGTGCACATGCCTTGAGCGTGGAATCCCTGACCGACGGTACCTACCTGACGGTCACTATGCCCCTAACAGATGCATTCCGCAGTGCAGAGTGTATCCGCAGTGTGCGGCTCAACTTCTCCGGCATGGTCAGCGGCGATGCCTTGGGGAAGATCACCGTGGACTATCTCTACATCGGAACACGGGAAGGACTTCCATCTCGGGATCATTTGTACTTTGACTTCACCAATACTCCTGATGATCAGGCTCGCTATAACTCAGAGACTTATGGCTATACCAATTTTGATCTCGCCCATAACTGGGCGATACCAACGATCGTCTGTGACCGCACCATCGAAAACGGTGCACTGACCTTTGCCATTGACCCATCCAGCCGGCATGATTATCACTATGCTCATACGGGAGCAGGCTACAGCCTGCCTCTGAACTATCTCCCCGGAGATCGGGACTATTGTCAGGTTCGGGTAAAAATTGATCAGGCAGTTTCTACGGATGGGGCAGGTCGCGGCAGATTCATGCTCTATTACGGTGTGGGAGAGTCCTTCACCAATGGATCCAATTTCGACTATATTGACTTTGATTTAGCATCTCGGGTAGATCGTGGATATTTCGTCCTGACCTTCCCTCTGGATAGTGGGAGCTATATAGATGCACAGCGGATCAACTGCATTCGTCCCCAGTTTGCCCTAATGAAGGGAACGGATGCTACCTTTAGTGTGGATTATATCTATATTGGCACAAAGGATGGGTTACCCATAGAGGATCATATTCTTATGGACTTTGATGGATCTGCTGAGGCAAGCTTGAGATACAGCGGCAAGACTTACAGCAACACAAATCTGGATGTTGTGGACAACTGGACAAGGCATGCCCTGATCACCCAACCGACGATGACTGACGGAGCACTTTCCTTCGCCATCGACCCGTCCGGCAACAGCCCGTACCATTATATCCATTGCGGAAGGTCCTTCGGCAAGCCCCTGCAGTTTGCTCCCGGTGCGGAGGATTACTGCCAGGTTCGCATCAAGATTGAGAATGGACGTTCCACCGTCAGCAGCGGCATCGGCAGATTTATGCTCTATTACGGCATCAATGACAGTGGCGTTGCCAATGAAAACTTTGATTATGTGGACTTTGATCTTGCAAGCCGCAGCGATCATGGGTGCTTTGTGCTGACGTTCCCTCTGGATAACCCGATCTATAGGGGAGCGAATCAGATCAACTCTATCCGTCCTCAGTTTAGCATGATCCAATCTGCAGAAGGCGTGCAGGCTGTATTTAGCATAGATTATATCTATGTCGGTCCGTGGGATGCTCGCCCCACACAGGATCATATCCTTATGGACTTCTCCAACAGTGCAGAAGCAGCGCAGCGATATCAGGGGAAGACCTATGGTTCTGTGAACTTCGACCTTGCAGAAAATTGGTGGTACAATACCAATATTGGGGACTTCTGTATTCAGGATGGGGATCTGTACTTCGGCATTTCTTCTGAAAGTACGGCGAACTATCACTATATCCACAGTGGGAAGGGCCTTAGTATGCCCCTGCAATACACACCGGGAACGCAGGATTATTGCCAGATCCGCTTAAAGGTGGAGGATGCCGTTTCCACTGCCGGTAGCGGAGCAGGTCGAGTGATGCTTTACTATGGGATCAATTCAGAGGGTGTGGCAAATAACAATTTTGATTATGGGGACTATCCTATGGCAAAGCATGTGGATCAGGGCTATTTTACTCTGACCTTCCCTTTGGACAACCCCATATATACTACTGCCAACCGGATCAATTCCATCCGTGTCCAGTTCAGCCAGACCAAGTCTGCACCGAACAAAAATGCACATTTCAGTATAGATTATCTGTACATCGGCACAAAGGACTCCCTGCCTACTGCACTGCACAAGGTCAGCTTTGTGAATGAGGATGGGAGCATTCTGGCTACAACCACCGTCCACCATGGAGAAGGGGCTACCTACACTGCAGCAACTCCCGGAAAGAAATATGATGGACAATACCATTACACCTTTACAGGCTGGGATAAGGATCTGTCGACCATCCTCTCTGACCTGACTGTGAAGGCACAGTTTAAAGCGACAGCCCACAGCTATTCCTACAGCTCCGAAGACAGCACACATAAGGCAGTCTGCTCCTGCGGATACAGCAAAACCGAGGTGCACGCTTGGAACAAGGGAACTGTAACGAAGGAGCCCACTTGCACCGCAGCGGGTGTAAGAACCTATACCTGCACCTCCTGTAAGGCAACAAAGACAGAAGCCATAGCCCCAACCGGTCACAGCTACAGCTACACGAAGATCGATGCTCTGACCCACCTGGCGACCTGCAGGGATTGCAATATCTCCACAGAAGATGCCCACAGCTACAAAGATGGCTACTGTGTCTGTGGTGAGCCTGAGGATAAGGAGTCTGTGGAGGATGCAACGTTAAAGCTGAATCACAGTTTGAATCTGGCAAGTGATATTTCAGTGAATTTGCTGATATCTAAGGATCTGTTAGAGGGCTTCGATATGTCCGGCGTTTATGTGGAAAGCACCATAGACAGCTTTGTGGGGAATCAGTCCGAGGGAACCACTACTCTCCGCATGGAGCCTGTGCTGAACGGCAATTACTATTACTTCACGCTGAGGGGTTTGACCGCCGTACAGATGAATGATCGGATCTCCTCTGTGCTCTACGGAACCAAGAACGGACAGCCCTACCATTCTCCTGTAGATGTATACAGCATTGCAAGCTATGCCTATTCCCAGATGAACAACCCTGACAGACCTGAGGCGCTGAAGACCCTCTGTGCAGACCTGCTCCGCTACGGCGGGAGGGCACAGATCTTCAAGAATTACCGTACAGACGCCCTTGCGGATGCCAATATGACAGCAGTCCACAGAGCCTATTTGTCCGATATGGAGGCTGTGACCTTCGGTAACACCAATAAGGTTCTGAATGATGTAGACAATGCTCCCATCACCTGGGCAGGCAAGGCTTTGGATCTGGAATCCAAGGTTGCACTGAAGTTCGTATTCGATCCGTCCAATTACACAGGAGATCTGTCTAAGCTGAGCCTGAGGGTCAGCTACACAGACATCCACGGCAAGCCTAAGACTGTGGCCTTAGAGGATCCGGAGCTTTACAACCCGGATCGGATGCTCTATGCCTTCACTCTGGAGGCCCTGTTAGCTGCAGAGCTGAGATCTGTGGTTTCCGTGCAGATCCTTGCAGAAGATGCCCCGGCTTCCTGCACGCTGCAATACAGTGCGGATACCTATGGAAACAACAAAACAGGGGCACTGCTGGAGCTGTGCAAGGCACTCTTTGCCTACAGCGACAGTGCCAAAGTCTATTTCCAACATCTATAGAGAGGGGAGTCGAAGCTATGGCTGATATGACCTTTACAGAAATGCAGGAGATGCAGCGTGTGTTACAGGAAAAGTATTTGGAAAAATGGGGCGGCCTGTCTCCGGAGAAGGCGATAGAAAAGCTGCTCTGGCTCCACGGAGAGCTGGGGGAGGTTGGAGACATTCTGAAGAAAAAGGGCAGCCGTGCCATTATGGAGGAGCCCCAAATTCGGGAGCACTTCGTAGAGGAGCTGTGCGATGTCCTCATGTACTACAACGATGTGCTCCTCTGCTTCCAAATCACCCCAGAGGAGCTGGAGAACAGCTACCGCAAGAAATTCCAAACCAATATGAGCCGTTGGTGAAAAAATGACTTGACTTTCACCTTGCGTAAAAGGGTAAAATGTGGGCACAAGGAGGGATTGTAGATGAAAATCAAGGCAGTATGCGAAGCAACCGGTCTGACGGATCGCAGCATTCGCTACTATATCGAGGAAGCACTGATTTCCCCTGTGTACACTGAGAACTATCTCGGACGGAAAACCTTTGACTTTTCAGAGGCTGATATTCGGCAGCTAAAGGACATTGCTGTGCTGCGTAAGTTTGGCTTCTCCATTGCAGAAATCAGGGAAATGCAGCTCTACCCGGAGCATATTCCCAAAATCGCACAGGAATTACAGAACAGGAAGCAAGGAACCATCAACGAGGAGCAGAATTTATTGGCTGCCCTGTCTCGACTGGACAAGACACATCCTTATACAGTGTCCGAGCTGGCAGCCCTCCTGTCTGAGCCTGTTGAGGAGACCAAGTCTCCTGTGGAGGACTCTCATGTGAAGCTGTCCTGTCTGCTCCTGTCTTTTGTGAAGAAGGTCGTTGTGTTCTTCATCACATGGGCTCCTGTTGCTTTGGCAGTAAAGGCGGTTTTTGACTATTATCGTTGGTATCGATATCCGGTGATCCGTGGCAGGGAGATCCTGATGCTTGTGCTTCTGCTCCTTCCCACCCTCCTGATCCTGCTTGTGTCGAGACTGAAATACAGTCCTCGCCTCAAGCGGATCCTCATAACGGTGCTGCTGATCCTGTCTGTAGTGTTGACACCTTTTCAATACATGGTGACTTCCTTTCATTTTTGTATTTCTGAGACCACAGATCCCTTCGATTATCGTGTCTTTGACTCCAACAGCCATGTGAACAGGGATGGATTTGCACAAGCCTTGCTGCCTGTGAAACCGCTGTATTCGGGCATGGATGCGTATCGCTACTTCTATGAAGAAACAGTCTACGGCAACACCTGCGAGATCTATGCCCAATGGTCTCCGGATGCAGAGGCCTTTGCAGCAGAGCTGGTTCGGGTGCAAGCTCTATACGATGCTCCGCCACCCACAGAGGCCGGCATAGAGGGCTGTACCTTTCAAAAGGGAAGCTATACTTGCCACATCCTCTATTCCGGCACCCCACCCTTCGAAGCTGCGACGAAGGATTCCACCTATTACATCTGTTTTTGCTACGACCAACACACTCTGACAGTACGCTATATCTACTTTTACACCGATATAGGCACCCAGCCATCCTACCTGTCCTTAGATTGGTAGCTACACAAGTACCATTTTAATGCCAAATTCCGATTTATCGCACAGTTTGATTTACCCCTTCGTAGGGGCGCGCATTGCGCGTCCGGTTCATGGCGTAACGCCATGAACACAAAAACCACCGAAAATGATGTAATTTCTCCGAAAATCGAAATATTTTTCACAACCACCAATTCTTGGTGGTTGTCGGACGCGCAATGCGCGCCCCTACGAATGGTACAATAAATCGGAATATGACACACGGGGCTGTCTCACTTGGTTTTAGACAGCCCCGTGGTTATTATTTGGTGAAATCGTAGGGAGTGCTCTGGTAGACGAAATAGTTCAGCCAGTTGGAGAACAGCAGGTGGGCGGAGGACCGCCAGGTCACCATGGGAGGCTGGGTGTCATCGTCGTTGGGGAAGTAATTCTTCGGCACAGAAATGGGCTTGCCTAAATTCTTATCTCTCAGATACTCCTTTTGCAGGGTGTCGGGATCGTATTCCGCATGACCTGTGAAGAATACCTGTCTGCCACCCTCGGTGAAGATGGCGAAAATCCCTGCCTCCGGGGAGGAGGCGGCGATTTTTAACTCCGGAACCTTCTCCACATCCTCTCGGAGAATGGTAGTGTGACGGGAATGGGGAACCATGAAGCAGTCATCAAAGCCCCGGAACAGAATGGGGTGCTTCCGATCCACATGATGGGGGAAAATCCCGAACATTTTTTCCGGCAAGGGGTGCTTGGGGATGCCGTAGTGATAATACAGCCCCGCCTGAGCACCCCAGCAAATGTGCAGAGTGCTGTAGATGTGGGTCTTGCTCCACTCCATAATTTCGCAAAGCTCTTCCCAGTAGTTCACCTCTTCGAAAGCCAGATGCTCTACAGGGGCTCCCGTAATGATCATACCGTCATAACTCCGATCCTTGATCTCCTCGAAGCTCTTGTAGAAGGCGAAAATGTGATCCTCCGATACATGGGTAGCCTTGTGGGAGCTGGTCTGCAGGAACTCCAGATGAACCTGCAGGGGAGTGTTCCCCAGAAGTCTGGCAAACTGGGTCTCGGTTTCAATTTTGGTAGGCATGAGATTGAGGATCAGGATCTCAAGAGGACGAATGTCCTGCGTCATGGCACGGCTTTCATCCATGACGAAGATGTTTTCACTTTGCAATACGGCACTGGCAGGCAGGTCGTTGGGGATTTTAATGGGCATAAATACACCTCAAAGCTTGTTTAATGCTTGTTGCAGATCGGCGATCAGGTCGTCGGCATTTTCCAGACCGCAGCTCAGGCGGATCAGGTCGGCGGAGACACCGGCTGCCAGAAGCTCTTGGTCGTTCATCTGACGGTGGGTGGTTCCCGCAGGATGGAGGCAGCAGGTACGAGCATCGGCTACATGGGTCTCGATGGCGGCAAGCTGCAAGGCTTCCATAAAGGCAGCGGCAGCGGCTCTTCCACCCTTGACACCGAAGGAGATCACTCCGCAGGAGCCCTTGGGCAGATACTTCTGTGCCAGCTCGTAATACTTGTCATTCTTCAGACCGCTGTAGCTGACCCAGGAGATCTTCTCCTGTGCTTCTAAGAATTCTGCGATCCTCTGAGCATTCTCGCAGTGGCGAGCCATGCGGACGGGGAGGCTCTCGATGCCTAAATTGGTTATAAAGGCATTCTGAGGGGACTGCATACAGCCGAAGTCCCGCATGAGCTGTGCCGTAGCCTTGGTAATAAAGGCGCCTTCCTTGCCGAAGCGTTCCGTATAGATCACACCGTGGTAGCTGTCATCGGGAGTGCACAGACCGGGGAACTTGTCCGGGTACTTTGCCCAGTCGAAGTTGCCACTGTCAATGATGGCACCGCCTAAAGCGGCGGCGTGACCGTCAATATACTTACTGGTAGAATGGGTGACGATGTCTGCACCCCATTCAATGGGACGGCAGTTGATGGGAGTGGCAAAGGTGTTGTCCACGATCAGGGGAACACCGTGACGATGGGCAGCCTTGGCAAACTTCTCAATATCCAGCACACGAAGGGCAGGATTGGCAATGGTCTCACCGAAAACACACTTGGTATTGGGGCGGAAGGCAGCTTCTAATTCCTCCTCGGAGCAATCCGGGTCTACGAAGGTGCATTCAATGCCCATACGCTTCATGGTGACGGAGAACAGGTTGAAGCTGCCACCGTAAATGGCGGAGGAACTGATAAAGTGATCGCCGCAGCTTGTGATATTAAAAACGGAGAAGAAGGTAGCTGCCTGACCGGAGCTTGTGAGCATGGCCATGGTGCCGCCCTCCAAGGCAGCTAACTTTGCCGCAACCGCATCGCAGGTGGGATTCTGCAGACGAGTGTAGAAATAACCGCTGGCCTCCAGATCGAAGAGCTTTGCCATTTCCGCTGCACTTTCATAACGGAAGGTGGTGCTCTGAATAATGGGGATCTGACGGGGCTCGCCGTTCTTAGGTGTATAGCCTGCCTGAATACACAGGGTTTCCGGCTGTAGAGATTTGCTCATGGGAATACCTCTTTCCTTTACATAATAGATCCATAAACGATTATAATATTATACAAATCAAAAGTCAACGAAAAATCTGTTGCTTTTTTTTCACTGCTGGTGTATTATGGTACTGTGTATGTGTGGGATCATGTGTTTTATTTCAGGGAGGTGCATGGGGTGCATAGGAAGGTTTTTCGTTTTGCGTATGCAATGAACTACTTGTTCCAGGTTACCATTTCTTTGCTGACTCCTGCAGCCTTGCTAATTGGAGTCGGCTGGCTTCTCCACCATTATTGTAATGTGGGGAAATGGGTTATGGTTCTTACTGCCGTGCTGGGTTTGATATGCGGCATGTACAGCATGATCTGCTTCCTCCTGAAAGCTGCAGTTGATCCTACGGAAACACGGAAGAAGGGTGGTTACAGACCGAAATGATATCACAGGAAACGAAAACAGTCTTTCGTCAGCAACTGCCTGTCTATGTAGCGCAGCTTCTGCTGTGCGTGCTTATGGTTTGTGTGTACATTCTGATTCGGAAATACACCACAGCCGTACTGCTGGGCGCTCTTGCAGGGGCAGGAATTTCCCTTGCAAACTACACTGCTATGATCTTTTCTTTGCTCCGTGCGGAGAAAAGCGAAAATCCACAAATGGGACAGCTTAAGGCTCGCGGGAATTATTTGCTGCGTATCCTTTTTATGGCAGGGGCACTGATCCTTGCGGTAAAAGTAGGACATACAGATCCTATTGCTACCCTTTT
>JAGBGB010000312.1 GCA_017936205.1 Oscillospiraceae bacterium | reverse complement strand
TTTTAGAAGAAATGAACCGTAAAACTTCCTATATTTCGGATATTTTCAGCTGTTTGCTAACTCTGTTAGCCTGTATAGATTGCGATGGTTCCCGGAACGGCACATAGGCCGTTCCCTACGAACAAATTTGGTTGTTTGTGCAATGAACAGAAATCCTCACGGGTGACGCCGGTGCCATGGGCGGACAGAGTCGTCCGCCGCTACAAAATGACGGAGCAAACTATATTAATATGTTATTTAATTTCAAATTCATCCCCGAAGGGGATACCGATACTGTCCACTGTCAACTGTCCACTCGATTTGTCGCTCAACAGAGCGACAAATCGGAATTTGCCCTTTTCTTCTATTTCTCTTGACGATATGGAGCAGGAATGGTAAAATTATAGGTGAAATCCAATTATTTCCCTTGTATTTCCTTCCTTTTCCTTTTAGGAACAGGGATGGAGCACAGAAAGGAGCCTCTTATGCTGAAGAAGTCCGTTTCCCTGCTCTTGCTTCTGACTCTGCTGCTGCCTCTGCTCTGCATCAGCAGCCCGAAAGCAGAGGCCGCAAGCTACACTGCCGCCCAGTGGAAGACCCTGACAGATCGTTTCCATGTCTTCCTCTGCGGAACCACCGGCAACGACATGAACAATTCCGCCGTGAAGACCATCGTCACCAAGATCGACAACAACGCTGCCACCTACTGGAACAAGCTGAAGGAAATGCGTACCGCCGGTGTGACCAATGGACTTTTCGATCAGTCCATTGACAATCCTAACGAAATGGGCTGGCAGTACATCTACCTGTGGTATATGGCACAGGCCTACGGCACCTACGGCAGCAAATATTATCAGAATACCGACCTTTTAAACGACATTATCTATGGCATCCGCATCATGGAGCAGAAGTTCTACACCGCTACCGCCCTGAAGGCAGCCCAGAGCAATATGGCAACCTTCAACTGGTGGGACTGGGCATACAATGCACCCATGCACCTGTGCCGCACCCTCCTTGCCATTCGCCCCTCCCTCACGGCTGCTGCAGTCAGTGCCCAGGGCTACAGCTCCGTAAAGACCTTCATCTACAATCAAGTGTCCCGCTGCGAGACCATGATCACCACCGTGAAGCCCATTACCGGCATCAGCAATGCAACAGTGCTGACGGAGAACCGCCGCGTTCGCCTGCTGAGCTGGGTCATGCTGGCAAGCCTCCGGGGAGCCCAGGCAAGCACCTCCGCAGAGCTGACCACCGCCGCCAACATGATGACAGAATGCCACACCGCCCTGACAGACTTCCTGAAAAACGCCTCCAACGGCGCAGAGGGGGTGAACCCCGACGGCTCCTATATTTGCCATACCTATTTTTCTATGGAGGGAACCTACGGCTTAGAGGTCATTGTTGACCGCCTGATCCCTGCCTTCACGGTGCTTGCAGGAACGCCCTTCGAGCCCACCTCTGCCAATAACGAGATCCTTGCAGACTGGATGCTAACCACCTTCCGGGATGTGACTCGGAACGGTGTGCTCCTGTCCATGAACATCGGCAGATATCAAGACAGCGGTGTGAGCAAGGGTGTCATGCTGGTCAAGGGCGCTCTGCAGCTCTTAGACTGCTTCGGCCCCACCAAGGAGCTGCAGCTGCGGCAGATGATCAAGGACATGGTCCCTCAGAACCGCTACAGCAGCTATGCCAACAACCTGGGAGATGTGAACATGGTACAGACCCTGTACCGTGTGGTCTACGATGATACCGTTGCCCTCCGTGAGGAGGAATATGCGGTCATGCGCTACACCACAGACCGTGCCATCCAGCATACGGACAAGTATACCGTGGGTCTTGCCATGAGTTCCACCCGGATCTCCACCCACGATTGCACCAATGGACGCAACCGCTACGGCTGGTACACCGGCGACGGCATGGTTTATGTGTACCCCGACCGCACAAGCTACAGCTACGACCCCTACGGCACCTCCTTCTATAAATATGCCAATATGTACCGCATCCCCGGCACCACAGAGGAGAACTCCACCCGTCGCAGCCCCAACAGCATCCGTAACCACTACCTGCCCCGTACAGACTTCGTCGGCGGCGCAGAGTTAGAGGATCAGTTTATTGCAGCCGCCTTCGACTTCGATGCCTATACCTGGTCCTCCTCCGAGTCCTCCACCTACGACAACTTCACCCCCGGCACCAACGGTCAGAACCAGAAGCGGCAGGTTTTAACCTCCGACTTAGAAGCCCAAAAAGCCTACTTCCTGTTCGATGACGAGATCGTCTGCGTAGGTAACGGCATCAACTACAGCACCAACAGCAATCCCATTCACACCTATGTGAACAACATGGAGCTGCGAGAGACCGCCACCGTAAACGGTGCTTCCGTAGTAGGCACCGAGGACATCGTAGTAGACGGCACCCTGCTGGAGAAGGCTGCAAGCTACTCCAAGACCTACACCAACCCCAAGTGGGTCTACCAGGAGGCCTTCGGCGGCTACTACTTCCCCTCCAACGCCTCCGTGACCCTGAACAAAACCGCCCGCAGCACCGTCAACGACTACAATTTAGACAGTAGCGGAAAGAGTGCCGTCACCGCAGACGGCAAGACCCATAGCTTCTTAGAGCTCTGGGTGAACCACGGCAGTAAGCCCTCCGGCGGCACTTATAGTTATGTAATGCTGCCTGAAAAAACCCGGTCCGAGGTTCAGAGTTATGCCTCCTCCCCGGAGGTCTCCATCCTCAGCAACTCCACCTCCGTCACCGTGGTGAAGGAAAAGACCCTTGGCATCACCGCCTATGTATTCTGGAAGGCAGGCAGCTACGGAGAGATCACCGTAAACCAGCCTATGATCCTTATGGTTCGGGAGCATAACGGGGGCTACAATGTATCCGTCTGCGACCCCAGCCACAAGCTCAGCAGCGGCACCGTGACCATCAAGCGTGGGCTGAACCATGTATCCTCTGACAGCAAGATCACCGTGAAGAATGCCGCCTCCTCCACCACTCTGACCGTGAACTTCAGCGGCAGTTACGGTAAGAGCTACCGTGCAGCATTCACCGTAGGGCAGGATCCCTATCTGTTCTTCGACTTCACCAACCTCACTGCCGACAAGCGCAGATACACCAACACCGTCTATCAGGGCTACAACTTCGATACCGCCGGCTGGAAGATCAACACCAACTATGTTTCCTCCCAGAGCTACAACCATAACGACATTGGCACCACTGCCATTACCATGATCAGCGGCAAGAATAACCCCTATCTGCAGACCATTGGCAGCACCGACAGCTTCAATGCCACTCCCCTGAACTACAAGCCCTCTACAGCGGATGTTGCAGTGCTCCGCTTCAAGCTCCAGAACTGCGCCCCGGTTTCCGGCGCCACCACCCCTCAGCTGCGCCTGTACTATATTAAGAACGGTTTGACTACCGGTGTGGTGAATTCCGACTACATTTCTGCCAACTTCTCTGCCTCTGCTCTGAACAGCAACAAGTATATTACCGTGGTCATCCCCACCAACGCAGCTTTCCGTGGAGCAAGCAGCATCAATGCCATCCGTCCCGTCTTCTTCAATGTGACAAGTGCCTCCGGGAAGAACGGTGTGATCACCCTTGACAGCATCTATGTAGGCCCTGCCCAAAACACCTCCCTGTACTTCGACTTCCGCAATGACGGAGCCGCACAGAAGTCCTACAGCGATTCTGTTTATGACGGGAACAACTACGATACCGGGAGCTGGTGCTTTAACAGCAGTCGCTTAGACTCCCTCCGCTATGAGGGCAGCGGCCTCGGCACTCTGACTCTGTACCTGCAGGAGGGCGGCACAGCCCCCTACATCCAGACCACAGACCATACCAAGAGCTTCACCGCCAATGCCATGCAGTTTTCTCCTGCCTCTGCCGAGGTGGCAGTGATCCGCTTTAAGATGAAGGGCTGCACTCGGATCGATCCCGCTGCCAATGCCACTGTCCGCTTTACCTACGGCAAGAATAATGAGGGTGCAGACCTGGCTTCCAGCCAAGCCTTCTCCGCTGCCATCCCCACTGCCGCCCTGAACAGCGGAGAATACTTGACCCTTGTGGTCCCTGTCAACGCTGATTTCAAGGCAGCGGAGCTGATCCACGCTCTGCGGATCTGCTTCAACAATGTGACCCACCTTTCGGGCGCTGTGGGGGAGATCGTCTTAGACTATGTGTTCGTCGGGCCCCGTATGGCAGCCCCGGATCTGCTGTACTTCGACT
>JAGBGB010000311.1 GCA_017936205.1 Oscillospiraceae bacterium | reverse complement strand
CCTCTTTGGCATAGACATAAAGAGCCACCGTCAAGGTCGCACCGGGAGAGGTCAATCCCGTAAAAATGCCGTTCAGAGCATGGGCAAAGCCTGCGGTAAAGAGCAGAGCTGCCGACTCACCGAGGATCCGCCCCACAGAGAGGATACAGCCGGTGATAACGCCGTCCACACATCCGGGAAGAACTACGGTGCGGATGACACGCCATTTCCCTGCACCCAAGCCGAAGGCACCCTCACGATAGCTCTGTGGAACAGTTTTCAGACTCTCTTGCGTGGTACGCATTACGGTAGGAAGATTCATAATAACCAGTGTCAGTGCTCCCGCAAGCAGGCTTGTTCCGAAGTTATTGGAAAACAGCAGCATACCAACAAGACCGTATATAATAGACGGAATACCCGAAAGTGTTTCGGCTGCATATTCGATCATGGCAACTATTTTTTTATTTTTGGCATATTCGGTAAGATATATTGCCGCACCTACACCGAGGGGAAGCACGATCACAAGGGTAGCAAGTACGATATAGACTGTGTTTAGAATATCGGGCAAAATACCGATTCTTTCAGTCAAGTAGCTCGGCTTGGTGGTGAGCAGCTCCCAAGAGATATTCGGTATGCCGTTTATAAGCACATAACTCATAAGGAACAGTACAAGTGCCGCTGTAAGTGCGGTACTAACGATCATTGTGCCACCCATGAAGCCGATATATATTTTCCTTTTTCGATTCATCTTATTTCTCCTTATCACGCTTCAAGAAGAAATTGAGCGTAGCGTTAATCAGCATAATAAACAGGAACAGCACAAGCGCAATGGAGAACAGGGCATTTCTCTGCAAGCTGCCGGGGCTTGAATATGCCATTTCACTTGCAACAGCTGTAGTAAGGAAACGGACACTTTCAAAAAGTGAGGGCA
The DNA here is from genome assembly GCA_017936205.1 of Oscillospiraceae bacterium. Lineage (GTDB taxonomy): Bacteria > Bacillota > Clostridia > Oscillospirales > Oscillospiraceae > JAZOXB01. The sequence continues at coordinate 5,760 of JAGBGB010000311.1, read as the reverse complement.
TATTTGCCACATTGCCCGCAACCATCATAACCGCCATGGCTTCTCCTATGCCACGACCAACACCCAGTACCACGGCGGCAGCAATCCCGCTTTTTGCAGCAGGGACAGACACCTTGAAAAAGGTTTCGGTCGGCGTTGCGCCGAGGGCAAGAGAAGCATCCTCGTACTCCTTCGGCACAGCATCCAGCGCCGTAACAGACACCTTAATGATGTTCGGCAGTATCATTATGGCAAGCACGATCATTGCAGCAAGCAGGCTTGCACCGTCCGGTACATTGAAAATCTCACGGATCGCCGGTACAAGTACAAGCATGCCCACAAGGCCATACACAACCGACGGAATCCCTGCAAGCAGGTTGACTGCGGCTTCGATAAGGGATCTGACCCTCTTATTGGCTGCTTTGGAAAGATACACGGCGGTAAAGAAGCCCATCGGCACACCGATCAGTATTGCACCTGCCGTTCCATACACACTTGTTAGGATAAATGGCAGGATTCCGTATTTAGGCTCGGCGGCGGTGGATGCCCACTCTTTGCCGAAAAGGAACTTAAAAAGTCCGATCTCCCTAATGGCAGGAATACCCGATATGATCAGATATACCGTTATGAGCAGAACACAGCCTACGGTGATCAAGCCCAGTATCAGGAATATGCCGTGTACGATATTCTCAAATAATTTGCTTTTCTTCATGGTTTAACCTCAAGGGGAGCAAGGGGCGGCAATTGCACACCCTCTCTTAGAGTCCTTAGTTTGCAGGAACAACGCCTGCACCGCTGATGATCCGATTCGCCGCTTCGGAAGTAATGTAATCATAGAACTTCTGAGCGCTTTCGGAGAGAGCAGCATCCGTCTTGGTTACCAGAACGAAGGGGCGTTGTACCACATAGCTGCCGTCCTTAATCGTTGCTTCACTTGCGGCAACTCCGCCTACAGTAAGTGCCTTTACTGTATCCTTAACAGAAGCAAGAGACGCATAGCCGATCGCAGCAGGGTTACTTGCAACGGTGGTGATAACATCACCGGTGGACGTCAACTCCTGTCGGTAGTCACACTTGTCTGCAGTACCCGTAATGGACTCAAAGCCATATCTTGTACCGCTGCCTGCCTCACGACCGATAAGCACGATCTGTGCATCGTTGCCGCCAAGCTCCTTCCAGTTCTTGATTTCGCCGGTGAAGATCTTTGCAATAGTTCCAACATTGAGGTCAGAAACAGGGTTGTTCGGATTTACAATTATCGCAATGCCATCATAGGCTAAGATCGTTCCTTCAAGGCCCTTTGCCTTTTCCTCGTCCTTGAGATTGCGGCTTGCAAGACCGATATCGCATCTGCCCTCCTGCACTGCCTGGATCCCTGCACCGGAGCCGGTAGCGTTATAGGTTACAGTAATGCCGGTGTCAGCTTCAAAGGCTTCTCCCAAAGCACCGATCACCTTGTTCATAGAGGTAGAGCCATCCGTTGCAACTGCTTCTTTGCTCCCGCCACAACCTGTAAGCACACATAGGAGCAAAACTGTTACTGTGAGTAAGTGAATCATTTTTTTCATTTTCAAAATCTCCTTTTGCTTTATTATTTGCATTTATTTGTCCATATTCTCCACTACGGTTATATTTTATCGCTATTCTGTAAAATCTGTAACCACATCGGTGTAAAATCGGAGTAAAAAGAAAAGCGCCGCCTGTAATACAAGCGACGCAATTACGATTCGTTCCTCACATCAAGGTATTTTATACGAAAGAAAGATACTTTGGGCACATTCCGCATACCGCTCTCTGTAGCACTCATTGCCGCTTCTGAGCAATTTCAAGAATTTTTGCAGAATTATATTCTGCATATGGGCAAAAAACGACAACTCTCAAATGAAAGTTGTCGTTTCTTGGTGCGAGTGATGCGACTTGAACGCACACGACTGTTGCCACACGCCCCTCAAACGTGCCTGTCTACCGATTCCAGCACACTCGCATATGCAGTTTGCTCCGCTATTATACAGCGAAAATTTGGATTTGTCAACACCTTTTTTCACCTCTTGCGAAAATTTCTTTTCTCTGATACAATATATGAAAAGAAACTATCGCTGGAGGTACCCTTATGCCCCGTTTTTTTGTAAGTCCCGAAGAGATCAATCCGTCCTTCATGGTTCTGACCGGAGAGAATGCTGCCCACGGAAAGGTACTCCGTCTGAAGAACGGCGATGAAGTCACAGTCTGCGATGGTGCAGGTACAGACTATCGCTGCACAGTCTCCGATGTCAGCAATGGACAGATCTGTCTGGTGGTTCACAGTGTAGATCCCTCTCATAGCGAAGCGAAGGTCAACTGCACCATATACATGGCATTGTCCAAGGGGGACAAATTTGAGCATGTGATCCAGAAGGCAACGGAGCTGGGGGCTTATGAGCTTGTATGCTTCCCTTCTGCCCGTTGTGTATCCAAGCCGGATGATAAGAGTCTGGCAAAGAAGCTGGATCGCTGGCAGAAGATCGCTGCCTCTGCAGCCGAACAATCCCGTCGTGGCATGATCCCCAAGGTTCGTTCCCTGCCCAGCTATGCTGCCGCAGTGCAGGAGGCTGCACAGGCAGATCTCGCCGTGTGCTTCTACGAAAACGAAGACCAGCTGACCTTCCGCAAAGCCATCGAAGCTGCTCCCTTCCGCACTGCTGCCATTCTTACGGGGCCCGAGGGTGGTTTTGAGGAGTCCGAGATCCAACAGGCACAGGCAGCCGGCTTGAAGATCTGCACTCTCGGAAGTCGAATCCTTCGCTGCGAAACGGCCCCTCTGTGCGCTCTCTCTGCACTGATGTACGCAGTTGGTGAGTTCTGAGCTTCATATTGCGACATTTTCCCATATAATTTGCGTTTTCCTACTTGACGAAACACACAAAATATACGATAATAGAGGAATAAGATATAAACACAAAGGAGGACGCACTATGATCGGCTTTTACGATTACACCGTCATTCTAACATATATGAGCTTAGTCTCTGCAATCGGAGGCATTGCGCTGGTTACCAGCGATCACCCCATTCTTGCTACCTTCTGCCTGCTGTTCTGTGGTCTTTGTGATATGTTTGACGGAAAGGTTGCCCGTACCAAGAAGAATCGAACCGCAGAGGAAAAGAGCTTCGGCATCCAGATCGACTCACTGGTGGATGTGGTTGCCTTCGGTGCGCTTCCTGCTACTATGACCATTGAGCTCTGCGGTCACAGATGGTACGCCTATATCATTTCTGCCCTGTTTGTTCTGGCAGGTGTGATCCGTTTGGCATACTACAATGTAACAGAAGAGCTCCGACAAAAGGATACCGACGAGGTTCGCAAGAGCTACTCCGGACTGCCTATCACCTGTTCGTCCCTGATTTTCCCCTTCTTTTTCTGTTTGATCTCTGTCTACTGCATGAAGCAGGATCATATTTCTCTGTTCCTGCAGTTGTTCCAGAAGACCGGCTTCCGCATAGGTCTGTGTGCCCTGACTGCAGTTACAGGTCTTGCCTTTATTACTCCCTTCCAAATTCGTAAGCCTCGATCCAGAGAGCTTTGGTTCCTCCTGATCTTCGGCGCTGCTATGGCAGTTGTACTGTTGATCGTTTATCTCCGTTTAGTGCTGAAATGAAAAAACTGCTAATTATTATGAATCCCTGTTCCGGCAAGAAGAAGGCTAACGCTCATCTTGCTGAGATCATTTCCATTTTTAACCGAGCTGATTACGAGGTCAGCGTTCATATGACCGCCGCCAGAGCAGAGGCAACTGCCGTTGCCGCTGAGCGAGGCGGACAGTATGATCTGCTGGTTTGCATCGGAGGAGACGGCACCTTTAATGAGGTGATCTCCGGTCTCCATGCAGCAAACCTAAAAACTCCCATTGGCTATATTCCTGCAGGAAGCACCAATGACTTTGCCAATAGTCTCCACCTTCCCAAGAGTATTCTTGCTGCTGCCTCAAGTATTGCGGAGGGAACTCCTCATTCACTGGATATCGGGAAGTTTAATGACCGTTGCTTCTCTTATATTGCATCCTTCGGTGCCTTTACCCGCACCTCCTATGCAACACCTCAGAGCTTAAAGAATCTTCTGGGACACACCGCTTATCTATTGGCAGGCGTAAAGGAATTTACTCATATCCGCAGCCGACATTTGAAATTTACCGCTCACGATGGGCAGGTTTACGAAGATGATTACATCTTTGGTGCCATTAGCAATTCTACCTCTGTTGCCGGCATCCTGACCTTGGATCCTGCACTGGTAGATATGAATGACGGTTTGTTTGAATTACTGCTGGTTCGGAAGCCTCGCACTCCTTTGGAATTCAGCGACTGTATTCTGGCACTGAAGACCCAGGATTACAACAGCCCCATGCTCACGCTGGTTTCCACCCCCTCCGTTGAGATCGAAGCTCCGGAGGACATGGACTGGACTCTGGACGGCGAATACGAGAAGGGTTCTTCCCACTGCAGCGTAACCAATCTCCACAGTGCAGTGACAATGATCTTGAAACAAGAATAATCTTTCTGTGCTGTCTCCAATGCAACCCATGAGAGACAGCACACTTTTTAAACTACGATCCCTATTAAGCCCCGATATGGGCAAAAGGAGGTTCCTATGAAGACCATTTGCAAACGACTCCGCAGAGGCGAGGATCTGCTCTTAAGCATCCGTGCACTGGCGAAGGAGTATCAGATCCGAGCCGGTGTTGTGCTGTCTGCCGTAGGCTGCATTTCTCAAGGACGGCTACGGGATGCAAGCGGAGTGAACATTCGCTCTGTGACGGAGCACTGTGAGATTGTCAGTCTCAACGGCACGGTCAGTGAGAACCGCTGTCATCTGCACCTTGCCCTCTCCAAAGAAGATCTGTCTACTGTGGGAGGTCATCTGGTGGAAGGCTGCATCATTAACACCACCTGCGAGTTAGTCATAGGTGTATTGGATGCTTGGAGCATCGGTGTAGAATTTGACGAAGAAACCGGCTATGATGAGCTGATTTTCCGGGAGGTGTGACCATGAAGAATACCACCCTATGTTATATTGAAAAAGACAACTGCTATCTGCTCCTCCATCGTGTCAAGAAGGAAAACGATCTGAACAAGGACAAATGGATCGGCATTGGGGGCAAATTTGAAGAAAACGAAAGCCCGGAAGAATGCCTGCTTCGGGAAGCCAAGGAGGAAACCGGTCTGACCCTGACAGACTACCGCTACTGTGGCATTGTGACCTTTGTATCTGACAAATGGGAGGGCGAATATATGCACCTGTTCCACGCCACCGGCTTCCGCGGAGAACTCATTGACTGTGACGAAGGGACTCTTGAATGGGTTGACAAGGACTTTTTTGCAAAGCTACCCCAATGGGAGGGGGATAAGATCTTCCTGTCCCTTATGGAACAGAGAGTTCCCTTCTTCTCCCTGAAGCTCTGCTATGAGGGAGATACACTGGTCTACACCGCCTTAAACGGGCGTGCTGTTTAATAGTCATGACGATTTCCACCATCGCTCCCTAATATTTCCAGTGTATTTACAAATTCCTCCACCTTTTTATAACATTCTGCATCATCAAGGCTATCATCCTCAATGATAGTCTTGATTCTTTTTAGAGCATTATAGCACTCTCCTTCAACAATTCTACAGGCAACATTTTTCGATAGCTGTTCATGAATTATTTTTCGCAAAGCATACTGTGCAAGGATTTCCTCATATAGATCCATTATTCATATCTCTTAAATCCTCATTATAAATAGATTCATATTCATCAATAATATCGTATGCTTT
>JAGBGB010000310.1 GCA_017936205.1 Oscillospiraceae bacterium | reverse complement strand
GAGCCGAACACCGCCAGCCCATCGGGACAGCCCTCGCCGCTGTAGATCTTCGCCTCCGTGGTCTGGACGAAGCGGACACCGCCCACTTCTCCGATCTCGCCCTCGTAGAGGCACTGGGCAGCAGCGTACTTGTGAGCATCGATCCACTCCGGGTCACGCATCAGGTCGTACGCCACATAGGGATGGATGATGGCAATGTACTTACCGTCAATGGTGGGAGCGTTCTGGGCACGGAGCTTCGCCACCACCTGATTGACCACATCTACGGTGAGCTGGGCAGTTTCGTCCAGCTGGGCACGGGAAGTGACCTCGGTCTCTGTGCCGTCTTCCCCCTTCTTGGGGCAGTAGGTCACATTGGTGCCCGTGTGGAGCACATTCCGCACCACGGTATCCAGAGTCACACCTGCCTGTCTGCCCAAGAGCTTTGCTGCCTCCAAAATGGTGTTGTCCACAGCGGTCAGCTCCAACACATCGGACTGCACGATGTAATCACCGTACTGGCTGACGGTGGCAGTGACCGTGGATACATTCAGGCTGTTGCCTGTAGGAGTGACCCCCTCGGTCAGAGGGGTAGAGGCCTTGGGCAGGGGGGAGAACTTACGGAACTGGATGGTCTTGCCTCCATTGGCAGGAATGGGACGCTTCTGACCAAACTGATCGTGCACCAGATTGGGGCTGGCCTCGTCAATGAGGCTCATGTCATAGAAGGTCTTCATCTCACCGCTGAGGCTGTCCTGGGTAGTGACCTGGGTGGCAAACAGCTGCAAATTCATTTCATTCTTCATACGATCCTCTCCTTTTCCTGATCAAAATGTGATAGTTTCGCCCATACGGACACGACGGGCAATGTCTCTGCGTTCCTGACGGGTCATGCGGCTTACATCCACCTTGCTGACAGAGGGGCCGTGAACGCCGCCGTTCTCACCGGGACGGTTGGAGCCTGCCATAAGCTTATTGGTCAGGCGGCGTTCTACCTCCTGTGCGGCATAGTGCATGGAGGCACAGAGAATTTCGTCCTTGTGGATCACCTCGAAGGCAGTACGCACATCCACACCGGACTTCAGCAGCTCCCCGAAGCGAGGATCCTTCAGCTCCTGCGCCAGATCCAGCTTGGGATAAAGCGCCTTCGCCTCCTGTGCCTGCTGCTGCCACTTGGCAGTGAGCTCCTTGGCTCGAGCCTGCTGCCGTCTGAGCTTCTCAGCCTTCAGACCTGCGGCGTAGCTCTGCTCCAACTTGCTCAGTCGAGCCTCTAAAGAGGATGCCGTCTGCTCCTCTGCCTCCAGAGCCTTCAGCAGAGCAGCAGGATCCGGCTTCTCCTGCCCCTCAGAGCTCAGTCCGTACTTCCTGCCCAGCAGGGTCAGCAGGGGCTCCATAGGATCCTGCTCCACAGCAGGCTCCTGTTGCACAGGCAGCTCCTTGGGCTCCTGTTCCTTTGCAAAAAGTTGTAGTTCCGGTCTCATTTAAATAACCTCCTTTTCATACAGCTCCACAGCCTGTGGGAAGCTCTCAGCCAGCAGCTGAAAGCCCCCTCGGATCACCTCTAAGCCGTGAAGCAGCTCCGACTCATGCCCCTTCCCTGCATGAGCCTCCAAATATACGAAGCCCGACTCCATAGTGAGGATCGGTGTGTTCGACAGCTTCCCCTGTGCCTCTAACCGACTCAAGTTCTGTGCCATCGTGTAGGCAAGCATAGAAAGCGCTCCACACACCACATCCTCCCCATAAGCCCCCTGCTCCGCATGTCCCTCCATTCGAACCCCCACCGCCCCGGAGCCGGTCGTAAGCTCCACCCTCGTCATAAAAACACCCCCGTTGAAAGTGATAAGTGAGAAGTGATAGGTGATAAGATTGCGGTATCCCCTGTCGGGGATGATTTAACATTCGGGCTCCGCCCGAGGTTTGTCAAATTCCGATTTGTCGAACAGTTTGATTTAACGCTGCGTAGGGTCGCGCATTGCGCGTCCGGTTCATGGCGTAACGCCATGAACACAAAAACCACCGAAAATAATGTATTTCCCAAAAAATCGAAACATTTTTCACAACCACCAATTCTTGGTGCTTGTCGGACGCGCAATGCGCGCCCCTACGAAGGGTGCGGTAAATTCCGATTTGTCACACTGTTTGAAACTGCACATACTACCAAAATACGCACTATCCGTAGGGG
>JAGBGB010000309.1 GCA_017936205.1 Oscillospiraceae bacterium | reverse complement strand
CGCGCATTGCGCGTCCGACAACCACCAAGAATTGGTGGTTGTGAAAAATGTTTCGTTTTTTGGAGAAATTACATCTTTTTCGGTGGTTTTGGTGTTCATGGCGTAACGCCATGAACCGGCCGCGCACGGCGCGCCCCTACGCAGCGGTGAACGAAGCAGTGCGATAAATCGGAATTTAACGCTGTGGGGAATGTTGACAAGGAGGATCGGGGTGTGGTATATTTTAATTGTGAAGTACGCAAGGAGGGCGCTATTGCTATGAGAATGCTGAGAGTAACGCAAAAGGACGATGGGAGCTTCTGTTTGAAGCAGAATCCCGGAGCGTTAAGTATTTTTATGTTTTTCTTAGGCTTTATGCTTCTGAGAGTTGGCTTTTCCGGATTTGGTACGGTATCGATAGAGGACGGGAGCGACTATATTGGGATCATATTTATTGCTGTTTGGCTCCTGATCGGTTTGTCTGTTCTGGTTTTCGGGGTGCTCCACCGTTTTTTCATTCGGGTGGAGATCTCGGCAAAGGGGATCCTTTATTCCTCATGGTTCCGGAAAAAGGACATTCTTTGGAGTGAGCTGAAGGACTACGGCATCTCCTTCGACAGTCGGAATAGGAATACCAACAGCTACAGCCTGTACTTCTCCGACGAGGTTCTCCCTGAGAAGAACCGCAACAGCAAGAAGCTGAAGGGCGTAGGGATCAGGCTGGATATGCTCCAATCAGACTACGCAGGAGTCTATACGAAACTCATCCCCTATTGCAGCCAATTCACCGGTCTGAAGCCCTTCCTTCCTGACTATTTCTATTAGATTTTTCCTTTCAGTTTAGAATCAAAACCCGATTGCAGAGGTTCATTCCCCCTGCAATCGGGTTTCTGTTTCTTATACTAAGCTGTAATGGAATTGACTGCAGTTTGGAAATCAATCCTCGAAGGTGAAGTTTGCCATGACTGCGGAGCAGCGGGGGCAGAGACCGTTTTCGTCAGCCTTGGTGGAGTGCATCCAGCAGCGGGGGCACTTCTCGCCGGGGGCGGCGTAGACCTGAATGGTCAGACCTGCATAGTTGGTGCCTGTGCCCTGAGCCAGAGCCTCGCCCTCCATGTCACCGGTGGTAACAGCAGAGACGATGAACAGCTCAGCCAGATCCAGTGCTGCAACAGCTTCCAGAGCCTGAGCAGCAGCCTCGTCAGAGGCCTTCAGGTTGACCTGCGCCTCAAGAGCCTTGCCGATCTTCTTGTCAGCACGGGCAGCTTCCAGAACACCGTTGACATCGCTGCGCAGAGCAATGAGGGTATCCCACTTTGCCATAGCTGCTTCATCCAGAGCATAGGCAGTATAGGGCTGCACCATATCGTTGAGGACAATGTTGCGAACATCGTCTTCTGCCTTATGGGGCATAGCCTGCCAGATCTCGTCGCAGGTGTAGGGCAGGATGGGAGCATACATTCTTGCCAGTGCATCCAGAATCAGATACAGAGCAGTCTGGGCGCTTCTGCGCTTCAAGCCGTTCTTCTCCTCGCAGTAGAGGCGATCCTTCAGGATATCCAGATAGAAGCTGGACAGCTCGACTACGCAGAAGTCGTTGATGGCATGGGTCAGAATGTGGAATTCGTAATTATCATAAGCACGGAAGGCGGTATCGATCAGTGCGTTCAGCTTGGTCACTGCCCAGCGATCCAGCTCCAGCATTTCCTCAGGCTGTACCAGCTTCTCTGCATCGAAGCCGTCCAGATTGCCCAAGCAGTAACGGGCAGTGTTACGGAACTTCAGATAGGTCTGAGCTAACTGCTTGAAGATCTCCTTGGAGCAGCGGACATCTACACGGTAGTCTGCAGAGGCTGCCCACAAACGGACGATATCGGCACCGAAGTCACGAACCAGCTCGGCAGGATCCACGCCGTTGCCCAGAGACTTGTGCATAGCACGACCTTCACCGTCCACAACCCAACCGTGAGTCAGGCACTTCTTGAAGGGAGCACCCTCGCCCAGTGCACCAACAGAGGTCAGCAGACTGGACTGGAACCAGCCACGATACTGGTCAGCACCCTCCAGGTAGATATCAGAGGGCCAGTTCTCCTTGTTGTCCAGACGGAGAGAAGCGATATGGGTAGAGCCGGAGTCGAACCAGCCGTCCGGAGTGTCGCTTTCCTT
>JAGBGB010000308.1 GCA_017936205.1 Oscillospiraceae bacterium | reverse complement strand
GGAGAAGGAGATTGGTTGGACCTGTCTCCCTTCGTATCCTATATGTTGGATGTATTTGAGCAATGCTTACTTGATGCAGCTCTGTCCCGAAATGTGCTGACAGACACCGAGAAGCGGCTCCTGACAAAAATGAACAAGGCGGGAGTTCATGTTGAGATCACAACGAAAAAGGCTGCTGCTATCCTGCAACGGTCTGAGAGTGGGACCAGAGCGGTGCTGAGGGCTCTGGTGCAGAAAGGATATTTGAGTGTTGACACTTCCGGATCCGCATTTGTCTATCGCCTTCAACCGCATTTTGTGGAGTCGTGACTTGTGGGAGACGAGCTGTGTTTTCTGATTATAATATTCATTACCTTGGGGGATTTTTATGAAGCAAACCCTTCTCACTGAATGTGCCCGTCTGGGGCTCTCTCTGTCGGAGGCTCAGGCAGAGCAGTTCTGCCAATTCGGCAGTGCTTTGATTGAACAGAATAAGGTTATGAATTTGACTGCCATTACGGAGCCGCAGGCGGTAGCACGGCTCCATTTTGCGGATTGTCTGGCTCTGTTGAAGATTCGGGATCTGCGGAACAAATCTATTATTGATGTGGGCTGCGGAGCCGGATTCCCCGGGGTCCCTCTGAAGTTGGGGGAGCCATCTATTCAGCTTACCCTTTTGGACAGTTTGCAGAAGCGGGTCAACTGGCTGCGGCAGACCTTGGAGACCATGGGGGTTTCTGCCGATTGCGTAGCTGCCCGTGCGGAGGAGTATGGAAAGCGGGAAGCCTTTGACGTCGCTACCTCCCGTGCAGTGGCTCGGCTGAATATTTTAGCAGAGCTGTGCCTTCCCTTCGTGAAGGTGGGGGGCTATTTCCTCGCTATGAAGGCAGCCGCCGCAGAGGAAGAGCTGCAGGAGGCCAAGAGAGCCATTACCCTTCTGGGAGGGAAACTGGAGCAGGTGGCAGAGTACGACATTGACGGAGCCACCCGTCGTGTGCTGGTGATCCGTAAGGTCAAGTCGACCCCGGCTCAGTATCCTCGCCGCTTTGCAAAGATCAAGCAAAATCCGCTGTAAAAGGAAGAATCATCATGCAATACTTCGCAGGTTCCTATGACCTTGCCGTGATCGGTGCCGGACATGCGGGCATCGAGGCTGCTCTGGCAGCAGCGCGGATGGGTCTGAAAACTGTTATTTTTACAATCAACTTAGACGCTGTGGGAAATCTGCCCTGTAATCCTGCCATTGGCGGTACAGGGAAGGGACACCTTGTTCGGGAGTTGGGTGCTCTGGGCGGAGAGATGGCTCGAGCTGCCGATGCCTGCTGCATTCAATATCGTATGCTGAACCGTGGCAAGGGACCGGCTGTTCATTCCCTCAGAGCTCAGGCAGACCGCCGCCGCTATCAGGAGCATATGAAGCATGTGCTGGAGCAGGAGGAGAACCTGTTCCTGAAGCAAGCTACAGTTACGGAGATCCTTACGGAAAATGGAGCGGTCAGCGGTGTTGTGACCCAGTTGGGAGCCAAGTATGAGGTGAAAGCCTGTGTCATTGCTGCCGGAACCTATTTGGACAGCACCGTGATCACCGGAGAGAGCGTGATCCCCTCCGGTCCCGATGGACTCAGATCCTCTACAGAGCTCACAGGCTGCCTGCGGAAACTGGGCTTGGAGCTCCGCCGATTTAAGACGGGAACCCCTCCTCGGATCAATGCCCGAAGTGTTGACTTCTCCAAAATGGAGCTGCAGGCAGGGGATGAGGAGATCGAGCCCTTTTCCTTCACTACGGTAGAGCCCTTGCAGAATCAGGCAGTCTGTTATCTGTGCTATACCAACGAGAGAACCCATGAGATCATTCGTGCCAATCTGGATCGCAGTCCCATGTATGACGGCTCCATTACCGGAGTAGGCCCCCGATACTGTCCCAGTATTGAGACTAAGATCGTCCGCTTTGCGGATAAGTCCAGGCATCAGCTATTCTTGGAGCCCTGCGGACTGGATAGCAATGAGCTGTATCTGCAGGGCTTCTCCTCCTCTCTGCCGGAGGATGTGCAGGTTGAAATGCTACATACGGTAGAGGGCTTGGAGCATGCGGAGATCCTCCGTCCTGCTTATGCGATCGAATATGAATGTATAAACCCCACCGAGCTCTATGCGACCTTGGAATCCAAGAAGATCCCCGGCCTCTACGGTGCGGGACAGTTCAACGGCTCCTCCGGCTACGAGGAGGCTGCGGTACAGGGCTATGTGGCAGGTGTCAATGCAGCCCTGAAGATCCTGGGCAGAGAACCCCTGATCCTCCGTCGGGATCAAGGGTATATCGGGACCCTGATTGACGATTTGGTCACTAAGGGGACGGAAGAGCCCTACCGCATTATGACCTCTCGCAGTGAATATCGGCTGCTTCACCGCCAGGACAACGCAGACCAGCGGCTGTGCGAGATCGCCTACAGCTATGGCTTGATCTCCCGGGAGCGAATAGAGGCCGTTCGGGAGAAGTACCGTTTGGTAGATCGGGAGATCCACCGACTGGAGGGCTGTGGTGTGGCTGCAAGTGAGGCGCTGAATCAGCTCCTTTCCCAGCGACAGTCTGCTACGGTCAGCAGCTCTGCCCGAATGGTAGACCTGCTGCGCAGACCTGAGCTCCATTATGAGGATCTTGCGCCCTTTGACGTAGATCGGCCTGTGCTTCCGAGAGAGGTCTGCAAGCAGGTGGAGATCCGTGTAAAGTATGAGGGCTATCTGGCTCGGCAGGAGAAGCAAATTGCAGACTTTGCCAAGGCAGAGGCTCGCCGTCTGCCTACGGATACGGATTATCATGCCATTAGTGGCTTGCGTTTGGAGGCACGGCAGAAGCTGTCTCAGATCCGACCCCTTTCCATTGGACAAGCCGGCCGTATTTCCGGCGTTTCTCCATCGGATATTGCTGTGCTGCTGATCTATCTGGGAGATAAATAAGAATAGAGGTGCATTTATGCAGGTTGATATGAAAAAACGCAGCCCTGCCTTGGATGTGATCCGCTGCTTTGCCTTGCTGTGTGTGATCTGTGTCCATTTTTTCCGAAACACCGATCTCTATGCAGTGACGATCAATGGGAAGGTCCTGCTGGGAATGATCAGCTTAAGGAACTTTTTCATGATATGCGTACCTCTCTTCTTGATGCTTTCCGGCTACCTGCTGAAGAATAAAAGACCCGGCAAAGCGTACTATTTTAAGCTTGTTCAAACCATAGGGATCTACCTTCTGGCAAGTGTGGCATGTGGCGTGTATAAGGTGCTGTTTGCATCGGAGCCTATATCTATCGGGGCTGCTGTTCGGGGTCTGTTTTCTTTTTCAACAGCCGGCTATGGCTGGTATGTGGAAATGTATCTGGGTCTGTTTCTGCTGATCCCCTTCCTGAACATGATGTATGAGGGGGCAAAAACACAGAAGAATAGAAAACTGCTGGTTTGCAGTCTCCTGATCCTAACGGCACTGCCCAGTATTCTGAATATTTGGAAGCTCCTCCCTCTTTCCTGGTGGCTGAGACCCAGCTCTTCTCAGAGCTATGATTATCTTGTACCGGATTACTGGATCATGATCTTCCCCATTACCTATTATGTGATAGGAGCTTATCTTAGGGACTACCCTCTGAGGCTGAAGCGGTCTGTCAATCTCCTGCTGATCCTTCTGGTTTTTGCAGTCGGTGGTTTGTTTAACTATTACCGCTCCTATGGGACATTCTTTGTAGGTGGCGAATGGTCGGATTATCGCTCCATACTCGTGGTCGTACAGAGTGTGCTGGTGTTCCATTTTCTGAATGGGCTGGATTACAGCCGTGTGGGGGATAAGACTGCTGCTGTTCTGGGTAGACTGTCCTCCTGGACGTTGGGGGCTTATCTTTGCTCTGAGATTTTTGATGGGCTGTTTTACCCTTTGATCACGGAGCATGTTTCCGGTATGCTTATGAGGTTGCTGTACTTCCCCCTGATCGTTCCTGCGGTGTATATTTGCTCCTTGGCTCTGTCTGCCATTCTGAATGGTATTTACGCTCTTTGTGCCCGCCTTTTTCGGAGGAAGAAGATCTGTGTGCAGACCTCCGGACCGAAGCATGGATGATGGAGGAAGGCTATGAAGAAGCGATGGATTTGGCGATCATGTGTTCTTGGAACGGTGGTGCTCTTCATAGGGCGTCTGTTCTATGTACAGAAGGGGATCTTCTTCCATCCCTGGCATGACGGGGAAAGCTATTCCTCTCTGTGTGAGGATCCCGATTTCAGAGAGCTGCGGATCCCTCACAAGGATGGTATGCTTCATGGTTGGCTTAGACTCAACTCGGAGGAGAAAAAGGCTCCCTTGCTGCTGTTCTATGGCGGAAACGGACAGAATTCCTCTAATGCTATGCAGCTCTTTGAAGCCACCAATGCCTTCACGTATTTTGAAGGTCATCATGTATTGTTTGTGGACTACCCCGGCTACGGTCTCAGCGATGGGAGCCCTTCGGAGGAGTCTCTGTTTTCTGCTGCTTTGGCAGTATTCGACTATGCTGTAGAGTTGGAAGAGGTTGATCCTGCAAGGGTCACTGTTTTGGGCTACAGCATCGGAACCGGTGTGGCTACCTATGTGGCTTCTCAGAGACAGAGGAATGGCTTGATCCTGGTCGCCCCCTATGATCGGGCACTGAGCCTGTACAATGAGACCCTCAATATCTTCCATGGGCCTATGATGCTGTTGGCTCGTTACAGCTTCGATTCCTTGTCTTATGCCAAGGAGATCCAGGTTTCTCCTCTGATCATCAGCTCCCGCAGCGATGAGGTCATTCCTTATGAACTTTCCCTCAAGCTTGCGAAAGCCTTTCCTACTCCTGTGGAGCCTCTGCTTCTGGACGGCATTCTCCACGATCGTTACTTCTTCCATAAACAGGTATTGGAATCCATACAGCAGTATCTGCATCAAAGAGCTGCCTAAATACAAGAAAAGCTGCTTCACAAAACAAGGTGAAGCAGCTTTTCTTGTGCGCTTTCATCAATTCCGATATGTCGAACAGTTTCATTTAACGCTTCGTAGGGGCGCGCATTGCGCGTCC
>JAGBGB010000028.1 GCA_017936205.1 Oscillospiraceae bacterium | reverse complement strand
GCCAATGCCACCTCTGCGAGGACTGCTGGGAAACCTCGGACGATCATTGCTCCAACTGTCTGAAGCACCCCGACGAAATGTGCTACGAGTGTACGTTTTGCGAGCAATGCGCACAGGATTACGGTATTCACTGTGAGGTATGCACACTCTGTATGGAAATAATTGAAGAATGTCCCAGCCATCCTTACGAGGGCGGTCAGAATAACCACTGCTATGACTGCGCTTTGATCTGCAACAACTGCGGCGAATGCTTCTACGAGCAACCCGAAGAGTTCTGCGATGAGTGCCATCAGTGCCTTGTCTGCTGCATTATCAACGACTATCATTGCTCAAACTGCATTGAATGTCATATCGGCGAGGTCTGCGGGGATTGCTACTTCTGCCCCGAATGTGCGATAGAGGCGGGATATCATTGCGATACCTGCGGCGAGCATACCGATGATTGGTGCGAGGACGGCGGAGACGGAACTCATTGCTCCGATTGCGCCCAGGAATTCCTCTGCGAGGAGTGCGAAAGATGTTCGAGATGCACCGACCTTGAATTCTGCTCCGATTGCGGACTTTGCACCGAATGTTGCGTCATCATTGCTGAGAGCGAGGGCTGCTCCTGTGGCGAATACTGCGTATATTCTTCGGGATGGGAGGAGCATTTCTGCTACGATTGCGGAACCTGCTACGACGACGTGGATATGTGCGAGCTCTGCGGAATCTGTATCGACTGCTGCGAGAGTTATTCCGACTGCTCGGAGGGGCTCTGCGTAGAAGATCCCGATTATGATAGCCACTTCTGCGAGGATTGCGGTGCATGTTTCCACGATAATGAGGCTTGTGAGGATTGCGTTGATTCAGGCGATATGCTCTGTCTCGAGTGCTGTGCCGTACGTAGCGAAGACTACGGCTGCGATCATGGCATTTGCATAAACAACTGGGAATGGTCGGAGCATTACTGCGACCTTTGCGGAACCTGTTTTGAGTATTGCGACCATACGGGAAGTACGCATACGCATAACTACGTAAGCAATATTTGTACGATTTGCAGCGCCAGAAGCGACGGCAGACCGAACATCATCAGAAATCCTCAGGATATCAGCGTCCCAGTCAACGATGCTTCCGCGGACGATATGCCTTACCGCACTGTGAACTTTAGAGTCAAGGCTGTGGGCGAGGGTCTGACCTATCAGTGGTACGTTCGCTACGGAGATTCATCGACGGCGACAACTATCACAGCAGACACTCACTTGTTCTATGATGATATCGTGGAATACAGCGGCTATGATACTTCTAATCTTACCGTCTGGGTTCCAACCGAATGTGACGTAAAGCTTACCTTCTTCTGCTTAATCAAAAATGAAAAAGGAAGGATGAATAGCAAAACGGCAACGCTCACGACAGAGCATTGCTTTTCCGATAAACTCTCTGCTATCGATAAGCGCTCCTTTGCGTTCAGCTGCCTTATCGACGGCGAAGTGCAGACCATCGAAGGCTGGACTTCTAACTACCATCAGTGCTATTGTATCGGCGAGGGCTGCCGCGAGCTTACCGAAGAAATCAAGCATAATTACGGCGCTTGGGAGCCGGGTGCGATACCTACAAAGGATTATTACGGTTACAAGACCCGTACCTGCCTTGACTGCGGCTTCGTTTACTATATGAAGCTCGATAAGGAGACCGATCCCCACGTTCATACCTGGGAAGAGATCGGCTATAATGAATACAGGCATTGGGGAGTCTGCTATTGCGGATACGGCTCCATGAATCAGGCGGTCCTTCATACTTTTGAGGACGAATGGGAGACCGTAACGCCTGCTACTGCTACCACTGCGGGTCTTGAGCGCAGAGCCTGCACGGGCGGATGTGGTTACTATCAGACCCGTTCCATCCCACGCCAGGCTCATACCCACGTCTTCTACGACTGGGATTACATCAATGAACATGGCTATATTGACGGGGATTCCACGAACGTTCCTTATTATGGCGAGTACGGAAAATCCGACAGTAAGTATCACTATGCATACTGTCTCTTCCCTGGCTGCGAGGCTACCAAATCCTATTCGCATACGTATAACAGCAAGTGGGTAATAATGGGCAATTACTATACCGACGGCGTTATGCATTTGGAATGCAGCGTTTGCGGATATTCCAAGGACAAGACATATAAAGCAGGCGCTTATTCCGTCACTGTCAAGGGCGGTACTCTGAGTACGTATGCGGCAAAAGTCAATCAGCTCGTCAAGGTCTTCCGCCTTAACGAGTACGCTCCCGGAACCTATCTGAACGTTCAGGACGATCCTACTACCGCCTTCAGTGCATACGCAACCTTCGACCGCGGCGAGACCTGGACTCTGCTTCCTATGTCCTATCATGCTCCCGATGCCGATGACGGCCGCGAATACTGGTATTTTAGAATGCCTAAGCCCGCGAAAGATGAGCTCAAAGAGTACAAGGACTGGGATTTCTGGGTCGAGGTTGAGGGCGAGGTGATCAAGTGCGCGGAAGAAGACCACCCGAACAATCCTGAGTATTTTGATGAGAAGTACCTCAAGCTCGTTGGCGTGGTGGAAGCAACCTGCGGTCATCCTGGATATACAGGCGACTGGGTATATACCTGCTGTAATTACGTAAAGGAATATGGCGAGGTAACACCTCAGCTTGATCATAAACCATGGACTCTGCAGTACAACGTAGGCAAGACTACGGGAACCTGTACCCAGAGAGGTTATTCGGGAGATACGGTCTGCAGAGCCTGCGGACTGATTGTCGAAAAGGGCGAATTCACTGATTATGGTCATCCGGGACGTGTGGTATCTGCTTCTTCAGTTGCTCCTACATGTTCGTCGGTCGGCTGGACAATCGAATTCTCATGTCCGACATGCGATAAGGTGCTATTAAAGAAAACGAAGATTCCGAAAATTGATCACGAATGGGTGGCTGTTGCCGGAACGGACTCGACCTGTACGGAAAAGGGCTGTCTCGACCATTACGAATGTACTATGTGTGATGCGGTATCGCTCGATGGCGAGAACGAGCTTTTCAACCTTGCGAAGCTAACCATCCGCGCGGGTCACGATTGGGGTGAGTGGATATCCGAAAGCGAAACGTACCATGTACGTGTATGTCAGACGGATGCAAGCCATACAGGTAGAGCTAGACATGATTTTGTCAGTGGATACTGTGTTGACTGTGGATATAAAGCGCCAGGCTTTGTAGTCAGCGGTACGGTGACAAGCTATAACAGCGATACCGATAATATCACCATCGAACTTTTTGCCGAAGGCAGTGAAACGGCAGCGTATACGGCAACTGTTAAGGGGAACAGTGCTGAATACGCGATTGCAGGTATTGCAAAAGGCACTTACACGATGAAGGTAAGCAAAAACAACCACATAACCCGTGAATATACAGTTGTAGTTGGCACAGAGGATATAATCCAGAATGCTAAGATTCACCTGAAAGGTGACGTTAACGGCGATGGCAAGATTACGATTGTCGATGCCAACAGAGCAAACCTTCACTTTAAAAACAAATCCATTTTGTCAGGATATGAGCTTTTATGTGCGGATGTCAACGGTGATGGAAAAATTACGATTGTAGATGTGAACCGTATGAATCTACACTTTAAAAATAAAAACAAACTTTGGTAAATAAAAGAAAGTCAGGATAACAGGGAGTTTATTCAATGAAAGAGAGAGGCAATAAAAATAAAGGTCATCAAAGAATACTTGCTAGTGTTTTAGTAGTTGCTCTTGCAGTGTTGGTTTTGATTGTTACGCTGGTTTGCAAAAGCTACGCAGATAGAAATAAGGCTATCACAGAACTTTTAGGCGTATGGCATTACGACCAATACACGGAGTACGAATTTTGGGAAAAAGGGAACGGATGTATTTGTCTCGATAATAGTAGTCATTTTGAGTTTACTTACAAAGTTGAGGACGACACCCTGTATCTTGATTTTGCCTTGGATTACGTTACCGATTGCCAATATACCTTCTCTGTGGAAGGGGAGAAATTGATACTCGTGGGTGGCGAAGGTACTGCCGAGGCTGGGAAGGTCTATGAATTAACAAAAAATAAGTAAAAATCACAGGAGGTATTATCTATGAGCTATGTTGGAAAATGGGTGTTTCATTCGATCGGTATGATAAATGAAAACGACGAGCTGGTTTACTTAAATGCAGAGGAATATCTGAATTCTCCGATGCTTTACATTGATGAATCGGACGAGGAAGCCGTTGCAGATGAAATGAAAGAGAGACGACAGATGATTGGCGGACAGATTGCTGTTTGTGAGGATGGTAAACTGTATATGTTGATGCCACTTCCAGAAGGCGTATCCAAAGAAGAAGTTGCTCGGGCTGCTGAGGCAGGTATCATCAAATTGTACGACGATATGATGACCGATGAACCTAAGGCATGGGAAGAACGCGATGGCGAGCTATGGCTTGAGGTCGGAGAAGGAATGAGCGAGGATGGCTGGGTGAAGCTCTCTGATGACGATGGGGCGCTGCTTTTTGTGACCACTCGATATGTGAAAGCAGATTAAGATAGCATTTGGGGAAAGTTATGTGATTGGAGAAATAGATTATGAATATTTTTGATTCATTGAAAAGAACTGCGGAGTTTACATTGAAAAAAGAGGCTGCGAAAGTAGTAAATAATGCGGTACAGTCGATAGGGAAAGGTAGAAATCGTTCTGAGAGTTTTACCTTTGCCACATTACCGACCAATGTTGCAGAAATGCAGGCTTTGCCAGAGGCGTCTTTGGATTCCGCTTTCAAAACAACGGCGTTAACAATTGTCGCTCTATGCCGTTATGAACAGAGCCCGGACGAAGCCATTGAAATGTTGAATTTCCTAAAAGGGCCTGCAGAAGTCAGTACCTACGAAAAGCAGTTTATTAAGGAGCGATTGACGGGAAAGATGTACAAGGCACGTTCCTTCTTTGCTGGGGCAACCCCACAAAACGGCTATGCACCTACAGTACCATATACGATTACTGTTAGTGAAACGCCTTATTCCTTTGATGAGGACAATTGGGCAACACTATATGTGACCAGTGGCGGGGCAGATGATCCTAGACCGATTAAACTGCGTAAAAAGCCGTCTACAGGGCAATGGTTCTTAAATGATATCCAATGTCTTGCGGATATCCGTATCCCTGTGGAAGAGGATCCTTGGGCATGAGTGAACAGGTAGTTGAAGTGTTTGACAGCGGATACTTTCGAATCAACGTACCGGTTGGCTGGATGGCTTTTTTAGGCATTGACAGCGAATGTAGGACAACGCAGAAAAAAGTCCATATCTTTAAAGATGCCAAGTTGGAAACGGACATTTTTACCCACGCTGGCATCACGATATGCTTTTTTGACAGGCAGGATTATTATCTTTCGCCTAAGTTTATCTACGATGATGTAGTAGATATGGAAGCGTTTACTCTCGGTGCGTATACATGGAATGGATACACCTGTACCAGTTTCGGTTATCCTTATACCATGCTAGAAGCAAAGCATGACGGGTGTGTGTTTCAGGTGATGATTTTGATGAAAAATGGCGAACACGAAATTTCATTGGATGATCCAGATGTAAGAATGATTTTAGGAAGTCTTATTCAAACAATTTGACATGGGGATTTAGCAAAAGCGAGGCGCACTTCATTTGAAGTGCACCTCGCTTTTAAAATGTGTTATTATATGCAAGAAAAATGCAAAAATTGAAAAATCTTTGTGAAACCTGTAAGATTTTAGATGTTTGAAATTTAGCAGGTTTTACAAATTTTTGTTGCGTTTTTTCATAAAGATTGCATCTAGGGAATTTGGGTGCTATCATTTTTATACGGATGATGCGACCCAGAGGCTGCACGATATTGTAAGTCAGGTGAAGGAGTCGCCGGAAGTGAGGGATGCGTATATGATGTGGGAAGAGAAGATTTTCTATGAGAGACGTGATGCGAAGGAAGAAGG
>JAGBGB010000307.1 GCA_017936205.1 Oscillospiraceae bacterium | reverse complement strand
GGGGCTGGTTCTCAAAGCCGCGAGAAGCGTAGAACTCCTGCTCGCCGGCGGTCCACACGAACTCCTTGCCGCAGTCCTTGCAAACTAAAGTCTTGTCTTCGTACATTTTGGTTTACCTCTCTTAGTTAAGTGAATTTGCCCTGACGCGATATGAAGTGCCACAGGGTGGTCTCTATATTTTTTATAGAACCTACAATATTATAGCATTACATTCATTTATTGTCAATAGAACATAGTTCATATTTTAAAAAAACTCTGAAAATTGTGCGTTTTTCACCATAATTAGTGCTTGATTTCGTTCAAAATGTCAGCTGTTCCCCTACCTCCGCAGGAATCTTCAAGTGATCATATGCCAGTCTTGTCACGCAGCGACCTCTTGGCGTTCTGGTCAGGAAGCCAATCTGCATCAAATATGGCTCATAGACATCCTCCAGAGTAATGGCCTCCTCCCCGATGGTCGCAGCCAAAGTTTCCAAGCCAACAGGGCCTCCCCCATAGTTGCGGATGATAGCGGTGAGCATTCTCCGATCCGTAGGATCTAAGCCTAACTTATCGACCTCTAAGCGTCCCAGTGCATGATCTGCAGCATCCTTGGTAATGACTCCATCATAGAAGATCTGTGCGAAGTCTCTCACTCGACGGAGCATGCGATTGGCAATTCTGGGGGTACCGCGGCTTCTGGATGCGATCTCCATAGCACCATCCTTCTGGATCTCCATTCCCATAAGCCCTGCAGATCGGGTAATGATCCGACACAGCTCTTCGGGAGTATAGAGTTCCAAGCGGAAGGTCACACCGAAGCGGTCTCGCAAAGGAGCAGACAGCTGTCCCGCACGAGTGGTGGCACCGATCAGGGTAAAACGAGGCAGATCCAGTCGGATCGAGTTGGCAGAGGGCCCCTTTCCTACGATAATGTCAATGGCAAAGTCCTCCATAGCAGGATATAGGATCTCCTCCACTGCCGTATTCAGGCGGTGGATCTCATCGATGAAGAGAATATCGCCTTCTCCAAGATTGGTCAGCAGCGCTGCCAGATCCCCAGCCTTCTCAATAGCGGGGCCGGAGGTGATGCGGATATTCACACCCATTTCATTTGCAATGACTCCGGCAAGAGTTGTCTTACCCAAGCCGGGAGGGCCGTATAGGAGAACATGGTCTAAGGACTCATTTCTTCTCTTAGCCGCTTCAATATAGACAGATAGGTTTTCCTTCACCTTCTCCTGTCCGTTATATTCATACAGTCGTTTAGGTCGCAGGGAGT
Source organism: Oscillospiraceae bacterium (assembly GCA_017936205.1). Taxonomy (GTDB): domain Bacteria; phylum Bacillota; class Clostridia; order Oscillospirales; family Oscillospiraceae; genus JAZOXB01. The sequence continues at coordinate 3,101 of JAGBGB010000307.1, read as the reverse complement.
ATTCCTGCTCATCGCCGGGGGTAAAGCTGGTGGTGATCAGGGGTGCCTGCATATCCTGTGAAAAATCTATACTCATATCTTACCTCATAACCATAGCTCGGAGGGCTTGACGGACGATCTGCTCTGTGGTCATCCCCTCCACTGCAAGTCCCTTCAGGGCAGCTGCGATTTCTGTCTGATGGTAGCCCAGCTCTGCCAATGCAGCCTGTGCCAATGCAAGGGCACTGCCTCCCTGAGGCTGAACAGGAACAAAGTCCGCTGCACCGACCTCTGTTGCAACAGTGCCTAACTTATCCTTCAGCTCCAGAATGATCCGCTGTGCCAGCTTCTTCCCAACACCCTGAGCGGCTGTCAGAGCCTTCTCATCCTGAGTCATAACAGCTAAAGTGAAACGGTCGGGAGATACTGCTGACAAAATCGCCTGTGCCGCCTTGGGGCCAACACCGGTAACACCAAGAAGCATTTCGAAGCAGCGCAGCTCCTCCTTGGTAGAGAAGCCGTAAATATCGAAGGCATCCTCCCGAATGTTGCAGTAGGTAAAGAGCTTCGCCTTCTGTCCTACTCGCAGCTTAGACAGAGTATAGCCACTGGTTCGGCATCCATAGCCAACACCGTTACAATCCACCACTGCCAGATTCTCTTCCAGCAGGGTGATCTCTCCATTTAAATAATAAAACATATCCTATCCTCGATTCAGAAGCAAGCTGGTAGAAGATCTTGCGTGACAGAGAGCAATGGCAATGGCATCTGCCGCATCGTCCGGGCGAGGCATTTTCTCCATTTTCAGCAAGCGTCTGGTCATATCCATGACTTGTCGCTTTTCTGCCTTTCCATAACCAACTACAGCCTGTTTGACCTGCATGGGGGTGTACTCATAAAGGGGCAGTCCTGCCTTCTGGATCGCCAGAAGGATCACTCCACGACCATGAGATACACCAATGCCCGTAGTAATATTATGCCCCCAGAACAGTTCTTCCACTGCAACCGCCTCCGGTTCTGTAACCTCTAACAGTCGGGTCATGTCATCGTAAAGCATCTCCAACCGTTTGGGGAAAGACAGATCCGCAGGGGTGGTGATCACTCCATATTGCATCAGCCCATACTGCCCCCGCTGTGCTTGGATCAGCCCAAAACCCGTGGTAGCATACCCGGGGTCAATGCCTAAGATCCTCACGAAAAGTGCCCCATGACCCACTGAGGCCAGTGGGGATAAGCGATGCTTAACAGCCAGTTCACAATGCCCAGTACCATGATCCCGATCAAGATCCATGCAGCAATTCTCTTCCCCTTAGAGGCGGGCACAAAGGGAGGCTTCTCCTGCTCAATTTCCTGTTCCGTGATTTCCTGCTCAAATTCCTTATTTTCCTGATTCACTTTCAATCACCTCATGTTTTATCATACCATATTCTAAACAAAATCGCAAGAAAAATCTACCATGCTATCCTTCTTGACATTTGCTCATAAGTCATTTCAAATTATACTTCGAACATCAGGTCGCCATAGGTAGGTACAGGCCAGAGATCCTTATCCGTCAGCAGCTCCAAGCCATCCACCGCCTGCCGCAGTGCCTCCATAGCAGGGACTACCTGATCATGGCAGTAGTTGGCAAGCTTCTTGACCTGTTCCATGGCGCTGCAATGCTCGACTGTCTGCCCCAAACGATGCAGAGCCTGATTCCCCTGTTCCAGCAGAGCCGTGGTTTTCTCCAGAAGCTCCATTTGAACCCCTATGGGCAAGGTGGGGCAGGCACTGCGAACCTTGCACACAGAGTCCGCAAGACGGGTGGTATAGTGAACCACAGAGGGGATATAGTGCTTCGATGCCATGTGCTGCATGGTTCTTGCCTCAATGAGAGTGACCTTGGCATAAGTCTCATACAGGATCTCTGCACGGGATTCCAGCTCCGTAGGCGTGTAGACACCGAATTTCTCAAACAGCTCCACAGCCTTCTCGGTGGTCACTGCAGGAATGGCAGAAACCATGCTGGGTAGGTTGGGCAGCCCTCTTCTTGCAGCCTCCCTCACCCATTCCTCGCTGTAGCCGTTGCCGTTAAAGATCACACGGCTATGCTCTCTGAAGTAGGTTGCTACCAGTCTGCCTGCATCCTCCCCTGCCTCCAAGGCATCCGCTGCCTCGGCGAAGGCTTCGGCTACAATGGTATTGAGTACCGTATTTGCATTGGCAATACAGTCCGAGGAGCCAACCATACGGAATTCAAACTTATTCCCCGTAAACGCAAAGGGGGATGTACGGTTCCGATCTGCTGCATCCTTCCGCAATACAGGGAGAGTAGATACGCCGGCATCCAGTTTCCCGCCACGGATACAGTCTGCTGCGGTCCCGGTGGCAATGATCTGTTCCACCACATCCTCCAACTGATTCCCGAGGAACACAGATACAATGGCAGGAGGTGCTTCCTCCGCCCCCAGTCGCAGATCATTTCCCACACAGGCAGAGGCGGCTCTGAGCAGATCTGCATGGCGATCCACTGCCTTGAGAATGCAGGACAGCACAAGCAGGAATTGCAGATTCTCGTTAGGCGTCTTCCCCGGCTCCAGAAGATTCTCTCCCGTGTCCGTGGAAATCGACCAGTTATTATGCTTGCCGGAGCCATTGACTCCCGCAAAGGGCTTCTCATGTAGGAGACATACCAGTCCGTGGTGACCGGCAACTCGCTTCATGGTCTCCATCATCATCTGATTCTGATCTACCGCAACATTGCAGGTGCAGTAGATGGGTGCACACTCATGTTGGCCCGGAGCAACCTCATTATGCTGTGTGCTGGCAGTAATGCCCATTTTCCACAGCTCTGTATTCAGCTCCGCCATAAAGGCTCCCACTCGTTCTCTGATCACACCGAAATACTGATCCTCCAACTCCTGCCCCTTAGGAGCAGGAGCACCGAACAGGGTACGACCTGTATATACCAGATCTCTGCGTTTCAGATATTTCTCCCGATCTACAATGAAATACTCCTGTTCCGCACCTACAGCGGGAATGACCTTCCTTGCAGTCTGATCCCCAAAATAGCGGACGATCCGCAGAGCCTGCTGGGACAATGCCTGCATGGAACGGAGCAGGGGTGTCTTATTATCCAGAGC
>JAGBGB010000027.1 GCA_017936205.1 Oscillospiraceae bacterium | reverse complement strand
GAACCGGACGCGCAATGCGCGCCCCTACGAATGGTACGTTAAATCGGAATTTACTGCAGCAAGACAGGGCACGCTTGTTATCTCCGCACACAGAGACGTTCGTCATTTTGGAAGAAAACAAAGACCCTTTCTTGCAGCAAATAGAACAGCCCCCCTGTATTATTTTTTCTAAAACTTTCCGGAAGGACATACGTCTGTCCTGCTCTGTCGGTATAATTGAGGTAACATCTCTACGGGAGGGAGGACAGAAGGATGGTTCAGTACAGCACCAAGGAGAAAATCTATGAGACTCTCACAGAATTGCAGAAAAGGGGCGATCCCTGTCCCGTATGGGAGCTGATGAACCCGGTTTACGGAGAGCTATGTAGATCCCTGGGCACGGATGCCGCCATAGGGGTATATCTTCTCTTCAGCGGTCAGCAGCTTAGCTTCCCCTGTTCCTTTTATAAGACCGACTACATTCGTGAATGCGTCCTTCGGGAATTTGACGGGAACAACCTCCGCCAGCTTTCCAAGAAATACAACCGCTCCGAAAAAACCATCCGCCGCTTCCTGCAGGAAGGACGAGCAGCAAAGCCCAAATAATTGCATCCCCGGCAGCTTCCACGGTCTATGGAAGCTCGGTGCCGCCTTCATGGAGCGGCACCTTTTTCTTTTTGATGCCTTCCGAATCTGCGAAAGCCCGGAATACCAAAAGTTCAGCGAAATGAGCTTAGAACGGAAAAAAGAAACGGTAGCCTCCACCATGGAAAAGCTGAACCGTCTTAAGCATATGGAGCAAAATATAAATCCCGCTCTTGACAGATTGACTCTATTGTGATAGAGTATACATAAGCTCTATTGCAATAGATTAACCATAGTCAAGGAGAGATTCTGATGGATACACCTAAGATTTTTGAAAGTGAATATCGTTTTTGCCTGATTCTGTGGGAACAGGAGCCTGTGAAGAGTGGCAAGCTGGTGGAGCTCTGCAGGGAGCGTTTGGGCTGGAAGCCTACCACTACTTACACCGTCATCAAGAAGTTATCGGAGCGTGGTGTGCTGAAGAATGAGAACACCATTGTCACCTCCCTCGTGAGCAAGGATCAGGTACAGGCTGCAGAGCTGAATGAAATGGTGGAGAAGACCTTCGAGGGCTCTCTGCCTGCCTTTATTGCAGCCTTTACCAAACACAGGAAGCTCTCAGATGCTGAGATCGATGCTGTACAGCAGATGATCGACCGTTACAGGGAAGGAGGGACCCCATGAGTCGGCTCTTTTTATCCGTCCTTAACATGAGCATTGCGGCAAGCTGGATCGTCCTTGCAGTGCTGCTTCTGCGGTTTGTGCTGAAGAAGGCTCCCAAGTGGCTGACGGTTCTGCTGTGGGCGGTGGTTGCCCTTCGGCTGATCTGTCCCTTCACCATAGAGAGCAAGGTCAGTCTGATCCCCAGTGCTCAAACCATTTCCCCCGGCATTATGACAGATGCTGTTCCTCAGGTCTACACCGGAATTCCCTCAGTGAACAACATGGTCAACCCCATCATAGGACAGACCCTGGCTCCTGAACCGGGAGACAGCGCCAACCCCTTACAGGTTTGGATCCCTGTTGCCTCTGTTCTTTGGGGGATCGGTGTCCTTGCTCTGATCCTTTACGGGAGTATCAGCTACCTCCGTGTGAAGAGGAAGGTCTCTACAGCGGTTCTACTTCGGGACCACATCTATCAGAGCGAGAATGTCGCCTCCCCCTTTGTTCTGGGCATGATTCGACCCAGGATCTATCTGCCCTTCGCCATGACCGGCTCAGAGATGCTCCATGTCATCGCCCATGAAGAAGCCCATCTTCACAGGAAAGATCATTGGTGGAAGCCCATTGGCTTTGCCATCCTTGCCCTGCACTGGTTCAATCCTCTCATCTGGCTTGCCTATGTGCTCCTGTGTCGGGATATCGAAATGGCTTGCGACGAAAGGGTGGTAAAAAGCCTAAGCACGGAGGAACGGGCAGACTACTCTCAGGCACTGCTCAATTGCAGTGTGGGCAGAAGAATGATCGCTTTCTGTCCCCTTGCCTTCGGTGAGGTGGGGGTGAAGGACAGGGTGAAGTCTGTACTCAGCTACAAGAAGCCTGCCTTTTGGATTCTGATCGTAGGGATCGTGGCAAGTATTGTTTTAGCGGTCTGCTTCCTCACGGATCCCAAGCCCGGCGAGCTGGGCACCTTAGAGAACCTTGAATTTATTTCCCTAACCGGCCGAGTTGAGAACACCGCCTGTGTTTGGGTTTCCGACGGCTTCAGCTATGAGCGTGTGGGGTCCATCAGCGAGGATCTAATACGGGAGCTTGCAAGCCTAAAAACCTCAAAAGAAGAGATCTCTCTGAACCGATCCGAAGACAGGGACAGGAGTCACACCATAGTACTGCAAACAGAGAAGCAGGCAGAGCCTTCTCCGAATTCCTATTTAGAGGGCTTATATATTCACTTCAATTCCGACTTCACCGCTGTATGGATCAATAACAATGTCAAGCCCACCCTCACCTATAAGGTTATTGAGCCTCAGAGGGCAGAAGAAGTATATGACCTGATCGCAAAGTACAATGTCCAAGAGCCTGCCCTGCAGATCCCTACCGTTTCACCGGATGCAACCGATATTGAGTCCCTGAAAGCCAAATTCCCCGAATATTTCGATTTAGGCACCTTTAAGGGCTTGGAGGTCTATATTTGGCAGCTGGCAGAAACCTCCTATTCCTGCGGTGTGCTCCAAGGTCTAAATCGGAACTACAGCCAAAGCGAGATTTGGGCACTGCATCAAAATCCTGCAAGCTTGGAGGAAATGAGAGCCATTATTGCTTACTATTTGGATGAAGGCTTAACAGACAGGGAGGGTATTACCCTCATTCCCGTAAGCATGCCTCATTCCAGCTACGCATACACCATCGACGATGCCTATAGAGCAAAGCTAAATGAACTGTTCTGGGCAGACTTCCCTGACAGTGACACATCATTCACACCAATCACAGAACTGTCGTATCCTCCCGCTATCTATGATGAAGGAATCTTCGATATAGACGATGACGGACAAGACGAGCATTGCTTTATCGGGATGGGCCCTACCTCCGGGATCTTCACATTTTCCATCACCGCTTATGAAAATGGGGAAGCGGAATATTTTAACCTTTTCACCTGTCCATGGACTACATTACGCTTTGAGATCACGGAAGAAGGTCAAGGAATCTTGGGACGGAAGGATACAAGAGAAGAAACCTATCTGACCATGGCAGTTGAGGATGGAAACATTGTCATTTTCAGTGATACTCAGGATGTTCTCTATTGGGGTGAACAAGGCCTTGCTTCTCCCTTCGCTTCCTCATGGGTCGCAATGCCGCAACTGGGCTATTTTGATGCCCTCCCCCTTAAAACCATAAAGGGAAATTTCAGAACCTACTATCAGAACGCCGATGGGATCTACCAATACCACGGCTACCTCTATCAGTACCGCTTGGTCATCACCGGACGGATGCTCAATGCTGCGGCAGACACCACCTATGTATATCTGAGCAACTTAGAGGAGATCTCCTTCCACCAGGCCATGATGGCATCCGGTGGCAGCAGTCAGTTTGAAGCCTACTTCTCTCCCAAAGATGCAGTCCTTGTAGAAATCAGCACCGCAGAACCAACTCCGGAAGGAATCAGAATTACCAAAAACGGCGATCTCACCTATTCCTACACTGTGACAGATCAAAAAGGGAACATCCTCCTGCAGAAGGATCACGCTTTGCGTAGGCCGGAGCTTCTCACCCTCTCCCCTTCTGTCTACGGACTCCTTACCCAAACCGGCACCGGTCTGTCTACCAATTGGGCGGTGTTTTTCGATGTAGAGACCGGCCAGGTCTCCGAGACCTTCGAGTATGTCTTGATCTCCCAAGAGGATTATGTGGCCTATGTCAATTATGAGGAAGGCAAGCCCTCCCTTGTGGTTCAAAACATTTTTGATCCCACCGTATATCACGAAGTCTACGAGCTGGAAACCAACATCCCCCTAACGAGCATAGACTACGAATATAACAGCAGCGGCAAGCTCGTAGTCACCTATCCCACCGACGAAAACCAAACAGAGGTCCAAAAGGAGATCCCTCTCCCGTAAGGATTTTTCAAATTCCTTCCTTCAGAAAAACAATACCCCGTTACAATTTTCATTCTACAGAATTTGTAACGCCCCCCAAAAAACCATTCACCATTCTATAAAACAAAAATATACAAAACCATTGCAAATGAAAGAAGCCTGCAACCACTAAGATTGCAGGCTTCTTTCATTTGCGAAAAAGTAGGATAACAGTATGTAGCAATAGCCGAGAAAAGTGACAACGTGGATTCATTGAGTTCTTTTGTAAACAAGTGATAAGTGATGTTGCTTCGCTGTGATAGGTGATGCGATGCGTTCTACCCACGCGCCGAGGGCGTGCATCACAGGCGAAGCCTACATCACCCACGAAGTACACATCACGTTCCGCAGGAACGCATCACGCAAAAAAATCTCTTTTGTCAATAGACAAAAGAGATTTTTTTGTTGGTGACCCGTACGGGACTCGAACCCATGTTACCGCCGTGAAAGGGCGGTGTCTTAACCTCTTGACCAACGGGCCTGGTAGCGGCAATCTGACTCGAACAGATGACACTCCGGGTATGAACCGAATGCTCTACCAACTGAGCTATGCCGCCATACGCCATCCCTGCCGGAACAGCATGGTGATTATACCCGAAAAACTGCCGTTTGTCAAGAGTTATTTTCTCTTTTTTTAAATTTTTTATTCCCGTTTCCGACTTTCTTTACAAGAAAGATCTTATTTCTCCCTGTAGCAAACTACGTGGGATTGCTCTGTTGGGAATCATCGATGTTTTCTGTTTTAACGGCACAGATCCGACCGCCGATATTGGCTACCAGAACATCCATGGTGCAGGCATAATTCCGCTCCCCATAAATGGTATAGCCAATATGGACACGGTACAGCTTGGTCACAGGATCCTGGATCCCATAGCGCTGTTGGAGCTCCAATTCCAGCTGCCCCGGCTCCAGTATGTCGTAGCGGATGGTTTTGGCTTCACAACGCTCCACATCCTTGTAATTCATGGATCGCAGCTTCCCGTGCATATTGGGATGGATGCAAGCTGCAGCTCCGTCTGCATCATTCATGACTACAGCCTCTACGAAGTCCTCAGCCACCTTGGTATAGCTGTCATCCTTAGGTGCAGACTGCATGGTTCCAAGGAGGATCGCTCCTGCAACGATCACAAGGATCAAAATCACGGGAATGACCCACTTCCAGCTACGCTTCCGAGACTTCTTCTTCACGAACTTCTCCGCAATACTCAGGGTTCTGGTGGTGCGATTATATGCCTTAGCGGTGGGAGCCCTCTTGGGCTTCTTTGGCGTCTCTCTGACAGCAGCTCTATTGGGATCTTCCTCCCGATAGGGAGCAGGCTTCTTGGCAAGAGGCTTAGGCTGCTCCGACTGCTTGCGAGCCTTGGTCTGGGTGGGTTCCTGTATTCTTCGCTGCTTCGACCTTGCTTCGCTGCGGGGCTCGGCAGGCTGCCGCTTCTTCTCAGAGCTGTGGGGAGCTTCTTTTTTCCCGTTCCGGGGAGGACGGTCAGAACCGCTCCTCTGCCCATTGCGCCGCTCACGAGAGGTGCTCTGTTGCCGAGTTTGGGGCTCATAGTCAAAGCTCTCCGTCTGCCGCTGCTGTACCTTGGCATTCTTCTCCTTCAGCAGCTCTGCTTCCTTTTCCTTGGCAAAAAGCTCATGGAGGGGCTGCTTCTCTACAAAGCCTGTTGGTCTGAAAACTTCTGTTAGGGATAGGGTCGATCCACATTTGGCACATACGGTTGCGCCGTATTCGTTACCGGCTCCGCAATTTCCGCACTTCATATTAGCACCCCTCTCTGTTTTCTACGAGAAATTATTATATCAGTTTTTTACATTCTTGTCAACAGAACAGCCTCTTTCCTTTCTCAAATATAACAAAAAGAAGCCATTCTATCTCCCTGATAATGCTACGACCGCAGGAGACAGTCTCTGTCCTCTGCGGTCGCAGCATATATGCAAGCAAAGCGCTCAGGTCTTCCGAATAAACTTCTCGCCGCAACGGGGACAGCGGATGCTGATCTTACCTCTGTGTCTGGGGACACGAACCCGCTGCTTGCAGTGGGGGCAGCGGAAATAGCGGTGATTCCGATCCCGAAGGCGAGCTAATAAGCTCATCCACTTCTGGTTCTCTGCCTGCCGTTGAGATATGTTTCTCGAAAGCATACGGTAGGTGGCAAATCCGATCCCGGCAGCATAAATCAGTGATAGGAAGGAATACAACAGACCGCTTCCCAGAAGGATATACAGAATATTGTTCAAAAGACTCAGGGCAACCACCATAACGATCAATGCCAAATTCAGTTGGTCGGAGCCATAGCGTCCGTTCATGAAGCGTCTAAACACAGAATATCACCGTCTTGTTCTCAAAATTCTTCTAAGCATCTTTATTATAGCAAAAAGTTTTTCAGATACAAGTCTTTTCCCAAAACATTCACGATTTATTTACCTTTCAGTATCAGAACAGGCAGGTGGGGCCGATTAAACAGTCGGAACTTCACTCGACTGTAGCCCAGTCCTCGGCTTACGAACAGCTGCGTATTCCCTTTCTCATACGATCCTGCATCGTATTCCGGGAACAGCTCCCTCCCGGAACCGAACACGCCCCCTACAAAGGGCAGGCGTACAACACCTCCGTGACAATGACCGGACAACACCAGATCTACCCCCAGCTCCTGCCACAGCTCCAACTCATCATTCCGATGGGACAGCATAAGCACAAAGCTCTCCTGCCCCACGTCCCTGCGGATCTCCTCCACAAGCTGTGCGGGACTTTTCCGTTCATAGGGACCACAGGGATCGTCCACTCCCGCAATGACCAGAGCTTTCCCCTGTCTCTGCAGCACCTTGTATTCATTCCGCAGCACCTCCACACCCCACTGCTCCATTTGTGACAGGTACTGTCGCACCGTTCGGAGCTGCCATTCGTGGTTCCCCGTAACATAGTAGGTGGGAGCCAATTCGCACAAGCCCTGCAGGAGATCGTGGATCCCCTGTAGCTCCTCCTCTGTCCCAAACAGATCTCCTGTAATGCAGATCAGATCCGGCTCCGACTCTCTAACAGCCTTCAAGAGCCTGCTATGCTCCTGTCCAAACACCCTGCCATGGAGATCAGAAATATGCACCAGGCGAAGATCCTGAAAGGCTGCGGGAAGGTCACGGAAGAACAGCTCCTTTTCCTCCCTTTGGATCGATACATTCTGCCATAGCAGAAAGACTACAGACGGCAGAAGCAGCAACAATATACGACGCATAAACTTCCTCCTTTTTTGCAAATACGACAGACTGCCAAAATGCAGAAATGTTCCCATTCCTTCCAAATCGGAAGGGCTTTCATTGGTAATTCCGACAAAGTTTCTGTTTTTCGTTTTACATTATTGTATACCGAAGGATTATTTGATATAATAAAAAGAAAAATAATTTTAGGAAGTGTATGTTTTGAAGTACGGAATCTGGAATGTGGCATCTACAAACAGAGAAATTGTAGAAGAATTGATCCAATCAGGCTTCTCCACCCTGACAGCCTATGTGCTCAGTGGTCGTGGGATCCGCAGCTGCGCAGAAGCTCGAGAGCTCCTGCAGATCGATGCACCACTTATTGATCCTTTCCTTATGAAAGAGATGGATCAGGCAGTTCAAGTCATTGAGTCCGCTCTGGAGCAGGGTTTGACCATGGCTGTTTTCGGAGACTATGATGTAGACGGGATCACCGCAACCTGTCTGTTGACAGATTATTTGCGTTCCCGTGGGGCACGCTGCTTGACTCACATCCCCGGGCGTTTCGAGGAGGGCTATGGTCTGAACGAGGGTGCGATCCTTCAGCTCCATCAGCAGGGAGTTCGCTTGATCATCACCGTGGACTGCGGCATTACCGCCATTCATGAAGCGGAGCTGTGCCACCGGTTGGGCATCACGCTGGTCATTACAGACCACCATGAATGCAAGGAGCAGCTGCCATCTGCTGCAGCTGTTGTGGATCCCCACAGAGCGGACCGCAGCTATCCCCACACGGATCTTTGCGGTGTAGGCATTGCCTTCAAGCTGGCAGCAGCCCTGGAGGGGAATCAGGAGCGCATCGCCCAACGGTACTGCGACCTGTTCTGTCTGGGAACCATTGCAGATGTTATGCCCCTACGAGGTGAAAATCGCCATCTTGTAGTCCGTGGCTTAGCCGCTCTGAAGGAGCCCAAGCGTGTAGGTGTTCGAGCCCTTCTGGAAGCCTGTGAATGCGGAAACAAACCCATTACTGCCTCTACCATCGGCTATGTAGTAGCTCCCCGTATCAATGCCGCCGGTCGTATGGAGCATGCAGAGCTTGCAGTCGAGCTATTTCTAACAGAGGATCCCATCCTTGCAGACTCTCTGGCGCAGACCCTCTGCCGTCTGAACAAGGAACGACAAGCCATCGAGTCCGAGATCCATAAAGAAGCCGCCGCCCTTCTGCGGAGCCAGAAGCATCCCGGAGGTGCCATCGTGCTGGCAGGCGAGAACTGGCATCAGGGTGTTGTGGGGATCGTTGCCTCCCGTCTGTGTGAAGAATATCGTCGTCCCGCCTTCCTGATCTGCCTGAACGGTGAGAATGGCAAGGCATCCTCCCGTTCCTACGGTGGTTTCAATCTCTTTGCTGCCCTTCAGGAGCTGTCAGATCTGCTGGTCGGCTATGGCGGCCATGAGCTGGCAGCCGGCTTTACCATTGAGCGGAAGAATATCGATGAATTCCGCCGCCAGATCAGTAAGCGAGCTGAGCTTCATGCCGCAGCCGAGCCCGGGGGCAGTGCCCTACAGATCGACTGCGAGATCCCCGCAGAGCTGCTGACAGAAGCCAATGTGCTTGCTTTATCCGAATTAGAGCCCTGCGGGACCGGCTGCAACCGACCTGTTTTCTGTCTCAGCGAGGTCATCATCGACCATGCGGGGACCGTTGCCAATGGCAAGCACTTGCGGCTCCGCCTCCACAGCAGAGACGGTAGCAATTTACAGGCCATTTTCTTCTCAGGCGGCAACCTGCTGCGGAAGCTTCAGCCTGGATGCCGAGTGGATCTGGCATTCCAGCCTACTATAAATGAATACCGCGGAGCCAGGAATGTTCAGTTGAACATCGTGGATCTGCGAATCGTGAATACCTACGATCTGTATGACCGTTTCCTTGCCCAGCAGAAGCTGCCGGAGTATGAGCTCCGCCTCCTATCCCCCACTCGTGGAGATGTAGCTGCTGTTTGGCACTACATACAGGCAAGCTGTGCCTCAAGCTCCGGTCTGCGCTGCGGTCTGGAGGACTTCTGTTACGGAGTATCCTCTGCCACAGGGGAACGGCATAGCATCCGCCGAACCGGCGTCTGTCTGGATATCCTGAAGGAGCTGGGACTGATCCGTCTGCACCGAGAGTATATGAGTATTGAAGTGCAGCTCATGCCCGAAACTCGTTTCAACGCACTGCAAAACAGCAGTCTATATCGGAGATTGGGAGGAAAGTAAATGGAAACCTTTGCAGAACACTATAGCAGTCTCATGCGAGCCATATCCCGTTACTGCCCTCAGGTAGATCTGGAACAGGTAGAACGGGCCATTGCCTATGCAGACAACAAGCATCGGAACCAGAAGCGAAAGGACGGTTCCCCCTATATCATCCATCCCCTTGCAGTTGCAGAGATCGTTGCGGAAACCGGTTTGGACACCGATGCCATTTTAGCCGCCATTCTCCACGACTGCATTGAAGACACGGATGCCAGCCACAGTGACATTGCCGCTCTCTTCGGCACCACTGTTGCCGAGCTGGTTGAAGGTGTTACGAAGCTGACCCGTGTGGAGTATTCCAGCTTAGAGCAGCAGCAGATGGAAAATCTGCGGAAGATGTTCATGGCTATGAGCAAAGACATCCGTGTGGTGCTGATCAAGATCTGCGACCGTCTCCACAACACCCGTACCATGCAGTTCCAGACCCCCGCCAAACAGATCTCCAAATCCAGGGAGACTATGGATATTTTTGCGCCCCTGGCTCACCGCCTGGGTATGCAGAAGATCAAGTGGGAATTAGAGGACACCAGTCTGCAATTTCTGGATCCGGAGGGCTACGCCCAGATCATGGATGAGCTGGAGCAGCACCGTCTTGAGTCAGATGAATTCATGAAGACCATCCAATCCAGCATTATGACCCGTCTATCCTCTGTGGGCATTCACGGAGCTATCTATGGTCGAGTCAAGCATGTGTATTCTATCTACCGCAAGATGAAGGCTCAGAACAAGAAGCTGGATGAGCTCTATGATCTGTTCGCCTTCCGTGTGATCGTAGACTCCATTTCCGATTGTTACAATGTACTGGGACACATTCACGACTTGTTTAATCTGGTTCCCGGTCGTTTCAAGGATTATATTTCCACTCCCAAGCCCAATATGTATCAGAGCCTGCACACCACCGTGATCGGTCAGCAGGGCATCCCCTTCGAGGTGCAGATCCGCACATGGGAAATGCACCAGACTGCGGAATACGGCATTGCTGCCCACTGGAAATACAAGCAGGGTGTCGAAGGCGGTGACGAGAAGCAGTTCGAGTGGGTTCGCCGTCTGTTAGAGAGTCAGCAGGAAGAAAACGATGCTGAGGACTACATCCACTCTCTGAAGGTGGATATGTTCGATGACGAGGTCTTCGTTTTCACCCCCAAGGGCAAGGTCATGTCCCTGCCTGCAGGCTCTACTCCCATTGACTTCGCCTATGCCATTCACTCCGGTGTGGGTAACGCCATGGTAGGAGCTAAGATCAACAACCGTATCGCCTCCTTCGATCAGTCTCTGCATAACGGTGATATTGTTGAGATCCTGACCTCCAAAACTGCCAAGGGCCCCAGTCGTGACTGGCTGAAGATCTGCAACAGCAATCAGGCTCGCACCAAGATCCGCCAGTGGTTCAAGAAGGAGAAGCGAGAAGAGAACGTTGCCCACGGCAAGGCAAGCTTTGAAGGAGAGCTGCGTCGGGGTGGCTTCCAGCCCAGCCTTCTGTCTGACAGTGAGCTGCTGCCCCAGCTTCTAAAGAAGCTGTCCTTCGACAGCTTAGAAGATATGTACGCCGCCATCGGCTATGGTGGTTTGACCGCTGCCAAGGCATTTGGCAGGATCCGTGACGATCTGGCTCGTGCTACCAAGCAACAGGTCGCAACAAAGGAACAGCCCAAGATCACCACCGATCAGGCGCTGAAGACCAACCGCCACAAGGCATCCGGTGTCATTGTGGAAGACATCGATTCCTGTATGATCAAATTCTCCCGCTGCTGCACCCCTGTTCCCGGAGATGACATCATCGGCTTCATTACCAAGGGCTACGGTGTCAGCATCCACAGGAAGGACTGCACCAATGCCCAAGCCAGCAAGGATCCTGCCCACAAGGACCGCTGGGTTCCTGTTGCATGGGCAGTGGACGAAAACACCCCCTTCTCCACTACCTTCGAAATCGACGGAACGGATCGCAGCGGCATCCTGCTGGATGTGGTAACTGCACTGAATTCCGCCAAGGTCAAGGTCACAGAGCTGGCAGGCAAGGATATGCCCGCAGGGCGTGCAAGGATCGTCGCCACCTTTGAGGTCAGGAATGTAACAGAGCTGGAGGCGGTCCGTAACAAACTCCGCCAGATCCAAGGTGTCGTGGAAGTGCGAAGGGGGCAGAACTAATGAGAGCCGTTGTAACCAGAGTTCGCAATGCCTCTGTAGAAATCGGGGGATCGATGGTAGGGCAGATCGAACAGGGCTTCCTGATCCTTCTGGGCGTTGCCCATGAGGACACTCCTACCCTTTGCAGCAAGCTGGCAGACAAAATTTTAGGGCTGCGCGTCTTTGAGGACGATAACGGTAAAATGAACCGTTCCTTGTCCGATGTAGGAGGGCAGGTTCTGGTGGTTAGCCAATTCACCCTTTACGGTGACTGCTCCCACGGTCGCCGCCCCAGCTTCATTGCTGCCGCCCGTCCGGAAACCGCCAT
>JAGBGB010000306.1 GCA_017936205.1 Oscillospiraceae bacterium | reverse complement strand
CTCCTCGCCGTCACGGTCGGAGACCTCGTAGCACAGGCAGGAACGGATGCCGAATTCCTTAGCAGACTCTGCGATCTTGAACAGGCTGCCGGGGATCTCACCGAAGGATGCGTGATGGTCAAAAATGGTAGTAACGCCCTGCTTGATGCAGTCAATGTAGAGTGCATCTGCGGAAGCCTTGGTGCCGTCCAGCATAAGCTTACGGTCGATCGCCCACCACTGACCGTCCAGAACCTCATAGAAGTTGGTGGGGTTATGACCCTGAATGGAGAGGCCACGAGCCAGTGCGGAGTAGATATGGGTATGAGCATTGATGAAAGCAGGCATGATCACGCCGCCCTTGGCATCAATGAACTCAGTCTCGGGATACTTGGCACGGAGCTCTGCGGTGGTGCCTACTTCCTTGATCTTGGTGCCGTCAATGACCACACCGCCATCGGGCAGGTAGGGATGGGTTTGGCTTCTGGTAATCAGCTTACCGTTGGCGAGAATGTACATAATGTTTACCTCCTGTATTGCTTAGCATAAAGAAAAATGGGGATGTGAAACTAAAACAAAACATAGTTCAACATCTCCACTCAATAACGATTGAGTGATAGTCGGAAGCCCGTGCGCGCAGCACTTCGTTACAGCTATCAATCTTCAATTGCAAGTATATTATACATGGAAAAGCCCCTGATTTCAATGCTCAAAATGTTACAAAATTTCCTTTCCCATTTTGAGCACATTGACGGAGCAGGTGTTTTGTGTTATGATAGACAAGAATATGGGATAGGTTGACAGTGGACAGTGGACGGTCTTCCATGGATCGTCAAATTCCGATTTGTCGATGAGTCTCTGTAGGGGCGATGCTATGTCATCGCCCGGTAACACCGTAAAACGGTGTTACGCAAATAAAATTTGATTGTTCGCAATTTTTTATCAAAAAGAGCCGCATTTTATGTCATGGCGGTACCCGCCACGACCGGGCGATGACACAGCATCGCCCCTACGGATAGTGCGTATTTTGGTAGTATGTGCAGTTTCAAACAGTGCGGAAAATCGGGATTTGAGGGAAACGGTTATTATCTTGAGGAACTGTCCACTGTCCACTGTCAACTGTTCACTGTCAACTGTCCGCTGCCAACTGTCCACTGTCAACTGTCCACTGTCAACTGTTTACGGGGGATGGCAGGCTGTGGAGGAAGTGGCAGAGGGACAGGAGGTCGGCGGAGCCGCCGGGGGAGAGGGATTCTTGGATGAAGGCATTGTCCAAAGCCTCTAATTGGGCAGGATTGGGGTAGGGATGGTCGGTCAGGAGTTGGGTCAGCTCCAGGCGAAGTGCCTCATAGCGTTGGGGGCTGCTGCGGGAGATCAGGCTGGTGTCCGCTTCTGCTCTGAGCATATGGAGCAGGGCGGCGGCTCCGCTGCGGTGGAGGGAGAGTCCCTGCTTTAAGCCCTCTGTGAGAATGGGCAGACCTACCTGCAGCACCGTGGGGAAGCCTGCCTCGGCCTGTGCACGGATGCCGCCGATACGGTGGTGCACGAAGAGGGCTTCTCCCTTGGTTTTTGCGGTGGAGGGGCTCAGGGGGGTGAGCTCCCGTTCTACGATGCCTTCTATGATGGCGGCGGCTTCCGCACACAGCTCCGTCGGGGTGGCTCCGGAGCCAAGTCGTCCACCTGCGGCACAGAGGAGCCCGAGACTGAAAATCGCACCCTTATGGGTGTTGATGCCCTCGGTTGCTTCATACATGGCAGCTTCGGCATTCCTGCCTAAGTAGCGCAGGGGCTCTAAAAGCTCGGTGGCTGTTTGTCCTCGGCTTGCGGTGCCTGCTTGAGCACATTGGAGGAAGTAGGGTGCCAATGCTGCTGTGGAACGGGCGAAGGTGAATACATCCATATCCTTATGGCTGCCGCTGTTACGGCAATCCACCAAGCCGGGCTTTGGAGTGGTCAGGAGCTCGTAGAGAAGGCTTTGGATGGCGGCGGTTTGCATTCTCCGGATCCATGCCTGATCCAGAGCCTCCTGCAGAAGCTGCTGTGTCCGCTGCCAGAGGGCCTCAAGGCTGTGGCTGCGGCTCCGGGCACAGATCCGTGCATCCTCGTTGCACAGGAGGCATTTCCGGGGGCGGGGGCGGCTGAGCTTCTGCCCTTGGAGATCCAGCACATCCATGTCGAAGAGCCGACCGAGGGGGAGGCTTTCTTCGATTTGGGTGCAGCGAGCCTTGATGCGCTCAGGGGCTTCGGGGATCACGTAATAGCCCTCGCAGCCTGTAGGCAGCAGCCGCTTCTCGGAATAGACGGTGTTGGGGAATTGGGCAAGGAGGAGCTTTTCTCCCAAAAGGAAGCCCTCTGTGATCAGGGGGCTGTTCTTCTGTCCTCCTGCAATATTCATGGTGAAGCAGACCAAGGGCAGCTTGTATTGCTCCAACAGCTCCTTCTGCCGTTGGGCACGCTGCTCTCTTGCCTGCAGCAGCTGGCTTAGCTCCATTTTATTCCCAACCCGGGCGCTGCTGCTTAATGGTCAGCTCCTTCAGGATCCGTTCGGAGTGCTCCCCTACACAGCCGACCAGATAATAGCGGCGGTGGAAGCGGTCGTAGACATAGTGGTGCAGCAGGCGGAAGTCCTTGATCTGAGAGGTGTTGCTCACATGGATCCGTGGGCCGGTACAGGGGTGGGCGACCCCTCCGATGGATACATGATTGTCATCCTTATAGGAGATGGGCAGGGCAGCACGGATCATGGTGTTGACCTTCTCCTCTAAATCCGGGATCTTGAAGGAGGGGCGTTGCTCGTCGAAGTAAATACAGAAGCCGTGCTTGAAGTCTGCATGACCGCAGCGACGCAGATCTTCGGGCTCCATGCACATTTCGCACAGATCCTCGGCGGTGTGTGCCATAAGGCGGTAGCGGAGGGATTCGTGAACCACCTTGCGGATCTCTTCGGG